>DAOTAI010000557.1:0-2850 GCA_035593865.1 Acidobacteriota bacterium | reverse complement strand
CAGCGCGCGAATCGTAGAAACACGTGTGAGCGACAGGCCGCCAAGTCGGCGTGGCCAGCATTTCGACGTCGTATCGGGAAAACGACGCCCCATGATCCAGTCCGTGAGCCAGCGAAGCTCGGCGTGCCAGCCCGTTGCTGGAGTGCGTGGCACGGTGTAGCTGACCCTGCGGTTCTTCCGATCAATCGTCGTTTTGCGGTCGAAATCGCCTGCCGGCTGACCGTCCTCAAGTTCCCAGCGAGTTCTCCATTTGCGGTGGAGTTCAGAGCGGTCTTTTCTCGCCAGAGCCCGAGCAAGTGATTCGAGCTTTGCTCTCAAATCATCCTCAGCCTCGCGGTGTTGCTGCCGGGGAGTTTCACAACTGGCGTTCCGATCTATTGCGTCTTGGATGGGAAAACCTTCAGGCAAGGAAGCGATCTCTCTATTCCACAGCCTGCGTGCCTCCTGGTCATCCCACTTTGAGTCCGTCGCAAGTCGGTACCATTCCAGCAACGTGTCGGTGAGGAGCTTCACATGATTGTCATCTCCCGCCTGAAAGGCAATCTCTCCCCCGCCTGTCGTGGGTATGGAGCTGGTGTTTGGTGACAGTGCCCAAGCAATCTTAGCAGCTTGGGCATGCCGGCGCAGCGCGAGTTTAGCGTTGCGTATTATCCGAGCCATCAGTTTATCGACTCTACAACGCCGTCTGTCGTCGTCATGAAGACGTAATCCGTATCGCTCGGCGAATCCTTCCACTAGTTTCATTTCCTGGTGCGACGCATAACGCGCCGGGCACTCTTCTCCCTGCAATTTGATGAAGAATTGGCGGTCGATCCGGGCCCAAGGAGCGGGATGGGGCGTGCCGTCGGGGAGCACATCCGGGCCGATGCGCCGATACACCGTCGTTGGACGGAATCTTCGAGATCTTCCATTGTGTGACGGTTGTTCTGGCCCCATTACCATTGCATAGAGATCAGACCGGAATGTTATCCACCCATCCTCTTGTTTGGCTTGAGCCTCCTGAAACTGAGTTTCGAACTCCTTTTTCGTCAGCGTCTCCCAAACCACGCAGGCGGCCGAGAAACGGTGTCCGAGATCTACCGATAGGATGCGCAAGCCATCCAGCCGGGACAGGATATGCTTGGCGAGTCCTTTTCGCCCCTTTTCGTTCGCTGGATGCTGGACCGGATAAGCTAAGCCACGCCAGGCATCCTTATCTGAATCTCGTGGCGAGATTTCGACCTCGCCTCTGCGAATCGAGAGAAGTCCCCTACTTCTGGCATAGTCCAGCCATGGTCCTTGAGGCTGCAGCTGAGGAGAGAAGGTGATGAACCAGTGTAGACGCCGGCGCAGAGACTCAGCTCGGACCGGGTCCCGGCTTAGTGAGGCGAGGCGTTCCAGTTGGTGGCGAGGAACTTGCAATCTGCCGTTCCAATGTTTACGCCCGTATACATTCATGACTTCGACTGGGTCGTGAGACCCACAGGCAGCTCGACCGAGTCGATCTGCGCGGCTTACCGGGGACGCATTCTCCGTTCTTTGGGGGGCTTTCATGGCCAGGTCTTTTTCCAGCCGCTTGCAAGCCCACATCAGCGGGATGGTCGACACGGTGCCATTGGCGAGAACCTGAAGCGTCAAAGCACGATGGTCGGTATGTTTCAGAAGTTTCTTGCCTTCTTGGGGGCGTCCGGACCGCTGCGCTTGGAAGTGGATCGCGAATCGCGACTCTCCATAATCGCAGAAGACCGGATGCTTCAAGGCGTCTGGATGTCTGTACATGGGGACCTTGTAGCGGATCCGGTTAGTCACAGCCTCGCAACCGGCGACATAATCGATGAGGATCTGAGGAGATGTCCTTCCGTTCTTTTTCCAAACGCAGACGTCCTCCTCCGATGCCAATTCTTCGAACAGATCCGCATGTCCGAACTTCTCTTCGTCATCCCAGTAGCTTTGGACTCTCCGCACGGCATCGATGCGGTCCTCTCTGGTTCGGCAGTCCTCTTGTGACCAAGCCTCCAGTACCGCCTTCCACGCCAAAGCTTTTCTCCCGCCGAGGGCTCGCTTTCTGATGCGATACTGATTGTCCGCCGCCACTCCGGTTGATTGACTTCGTCGATTGCAGAAGGTGTCGAGCCAATTGCAGGCTTCGGGGTTCGTGGCTCGGAGAGTGTCGAGTTTGGCTACATCTGCGTCGAATGTGCGCCTTTTCGCCTCTGCCCGTTTCATCCAGGAATGGGTACTCGAAAAGCGACGTAGGGCATGATCCAACAACACCGTGAAGCGCGCTTTTCTATACTCAAATCCGACCACGTTCTCGATGTGCCGTCTCAGTGCTGCTGCCCAGGGTACGGGCGATTGGGCCGCCTCATTGTCTCTGGTCAATGCTTCTTCCCGGAGCTTCTGCTTCAGAAGTTCCAGGTCCGTCGCCTCAAGGATTTCCCTCTGGCTGGCATCTCGAATTGCTCGCAATGCCTTCGAGGGACTCGCTGGCCGCCATCCCACTCCCTTCCTGAGCAGATCCAGCTTGCCGGCCCTATCGCCGCAACTCTTCATTCCCAGGACAGACAACGCATGTTCGAGCAGGGCTTCGCCCGGCCGGCCTTCCAGACGGTTGAGGTCTTGTAGGATCAGACGGAGTCGCCGGGCAATTGTTGCCTTGTCGCTCTTTTTTCCTTCCCCGCAGTTGAAGCTGAGCCAGCCACTAGCTTTCTGAGCAAAACTCTTTTCCAACTCGCCATTCTGGGGCTCCGATATCTCGTTGTCGGCATCCGTGCGGGGGAGTGAGAGGAATGCACCGATTGGGCCGTGGAAGTATTCGAGAACGTCCTGAGCGTGGGCTCGTGTCAGTCCCGGCAGATCTCCGGCTGCGTC
>DAOTAI010000556.1:0-2869 GCA_035593865.1 Acidobacteriota bacterium | reverse complement strand
CCAAACGCCGGACGGAGTCTTTGGCTGCCAGCCGTCCGAGCAGCCAATCGCGACGCCGATCGAGCGAGAGGCCAATTGATCGGAATGATTTGCGCTCCGGCTGCGACAGGATGAGGTGGGCAAGCGCGGACAGCCACATCTCGTCGTTGGCCCAACCGGAGTTTTGGCGGGCGTCGATAGACGAAACAATGACAGTCTCCGGAAAAACGGACGCAGCGTCTTCCCAGATCTCGGTCGCGAAGGATTCCAGCGGATTGAGGACGAGCTGCGCCAGCGATCGAGGCACAGAGAAACGGCGGTCCATCCACCCGCCGATGCGCGCATAGCAGCGGCCGCCAGTTCCTGACAGAATCAGCGTTGAAGACAAGTCCTGATCCCCGACGGCGGTGATTCGCGCCTCGCACAGCAACTCTGCCGCCGCGGCATAATCCGCCGCATAAATGTCCATCGTCTTGAGGCCGTAGGGGAAAACGACAAAGCCCGTCTCAAAACGGTCCGCGGTCCAAAAGCCGATCATCTGGCCGGCCGCGTCCAGCAGCACCGGATTCAGGACGAGCGAGCCTGGCTCGACATTCCCGTTCAGCAAAGGCAGCTCCGGTGCTCGCAGACTGGCCCTGACGCCGTCGCTCCCGACCGCCTCAATCGAGGCAACGCCCTGAAGACGCGGACCGGTAAACATTGCGGCGGCGTACATCTCATCGCGCGTCCACTGCACGGAGCGTTCCTCCGCCAGACGCCGGCTCGCCACCTCCGGGCCGGGGAAGTAACCCTTCGCCACCAGAACTGTGCCGGAGATTAACGGTGCGCCCTCGCTTTCCGCAGATGAAGCGTCGTTAATCTCGACCCTCACGCTTGACGCTTCCGATCGCTCTGCCACAATGCGCAGCCTGACCGAGCCGTCTTGCACCGAGATCCATCGATGCGCAACTACGTCCCGAAGACCCGTCACCAGCATGTCGGGGGCGAGCAACGCCGCGGACTCGGCCATCATCTCAAGGCTGATGGCAAGAGGGACCAAGGGCAGGCCCATCAAATCGGGATCGGTAACCGATATCTTTCTTCCCAGCGTATGGTCCCGCAGAAACGAGTCGTTGTCGACCTCCAGCACACAAGCCGCAACCAGGCGCTTTCCTGCCTCAATCGAAATAATCTCGCGAATAAACGGTCTCCTGCGTTGGGGCCCCGGTGCGCTCGTGCAGGTCGCAACCTGGGCTCTTTCCTGATCCTGTGCAGCTCGCGAGATGACGACGGGCTCGGATGGAACCTCATCAGCAGTGACCTGCTTCTCGACTCCCCGGGTTGCGAGATAAGCGGTCATTACCTGCTGCTGTGTTTCGAGCATCATGCTCATGGTGCGAAGATACTCATCCATCACTTTCTGGGTTGCTGACGTCGACTGCAGCTCGGGCGCTGCAGGCTGAATTGGAGCGTGCGCGGGTGTCGCAGGAGTTGGGTTGAACTGGGTCGGCAGAGTCAGCCGGGGAAGATTCATCGAGAGTTGGATGCTTGCACGTTGTGACCGAGGTAAATCCTGCACGGGGAAGGGGTCGACCTTGCGGCAGCCACGCCGCTCGTAAAGCGGTTCGAAATTGATGTTGACGCCGTGTGCCGCAAGGAGTCCTGTGAGGTGGTTGATCTGGGTCGTCCCAGATCGGAACGGGACATTCGACGGCACTGCTTCGTGGGGCCTGCCCCGAAGGATATCGTTAACGAACGCGGTGAGATTTGCGCGCGGTCCCACTTCCACGAATAGCCTGATGCCGTCGGCGTACATTCTCTCGATGGTTTCCTGAAAGCGCACGGAATGCGTCCAGTGAGCCGCGGCAAGTTCACGAATTGCTCGCGGCTCATCGGGGAAGCGCTCGGCGCTGGTGCAGGAATAAATCGGGATATTCGGTCTGGCAACATCGAGCCGCTCGAGAAACTGCAACACCCTTTGCCGGAACGGTTCGAAAAGAGGAGTGTGGTAGGCGCGAGTGAACGGGAGCGTGTCGCAGACCGCGCCCTTCGCCCGCAACTCCGAGAGCGCGTCGGCAATGGCCTGCGACGCACCGTACAGCACCGCTTGGTTGGGACAATTGTCCATGGCGAGCAGAATGTCGGGCTGGTGACGTTCGATAACATCGAGAACAACCTCGCGCCTACACCCACCCACCGCGAGCAACGACCCTTCCGGAATAGCGCCCTGCTCCGATAGTTCCCGATAGACCCGATTCAGCTCGAGGATATCAGCCATGAGTTGCCGGGAGTCGGCGACACGCACTGCTCCGCCCGCGAGTAATGCCGAGTACTCGCCTGTACTGTGTCCCACGACCGCGTCCGGATGCACTTCAAGACGCTTCATGACAGCGAGAAGACCCTGTGTCGCCGAAAAGACGGCTTCGGAAGCTTCGTCCATGCTCCACTCGATAGGCTCGTTGCCGTTCCCTGTAGGAAAAATCGCATGGCTCGGCAATCGACCTGTGGTTTTGTTCCACAGGGCTTGATCCATCAAATCGAACCAGGCGCGCACCTCGGGGAAGAAGATGGCCAGGTCGGCCAGCATTCCCACGTATTGTGACCCTTCCCCGGGAAACAGGAAGGCAATGCCCGACTGGGGGACCAAGGGATTCTCGAAGTAATAGATCCCCTCAACCTGCTTGATACGCCGGATGGTAGATGCGCCACCGAGTTTGGCCAAAACCTGGTCAAGCTTGGAAGCCAAATCCTCGAGCGAGCTGGCGACAATTGCCACACGGCACGAGTCCTTCGCTCCACAGTTCAAGGTGTAGGCAACATCGCGGAGCTCACACGTCGTCAATCGCTGGAGAGCATCCCGGATTTCCTTTACCGTCCGAACCAGCTCATCGCGGCCCGATGCCGTAATGAG
>DAOTAI010000555.1:0-2875 GCA_035593865.1 Acidobacteriota bacterium | reverse complement strand
GTCAAGGGCAAACGTCCGAGGACTGCTGCTCCACCTCGGGCAGGGTTCGCTCACACTTGAGGATTCAACTGTTACAGGAGCCATTTGGATGTCAAACAGCAGTCCGGACGAGAAGGGTAAACTGACCCATTCGCCTTTACGCTTAAAGGTGCTCGGCCCAGTGCAGGTTTCGTACGATGCTGGCGCGATCAGAGACTCCTTGGCACTACTGCCGCCAACCCAACTCGGATGGCGGATTTTGTTTCCTGAAATGGAGTTGTAGCCGTATAATCCCATGACGGAACGGGGGTTTTGATATGAGACTCTTCCTGTTGACGATACTCCTTTTCTCTGGCTGGGGTATGGCCCAGTCCACGTCCAGTTCCAGCCAGCCGAGTCTGGTGGAGCTTTCAAAGCAGGCACGGGAGCGAAAGGCGAAAAGAGAAAAACCCGCCCGGCTGATCACTAACGCTGATTTAAAGAGATTTCAAAATGCCCCGGTGAGCATCAGCAAGGCAGCAACGCCCGCTGCTGAGCAGACTGGGACGGAAGAAAACGCGCCCGAACCCGGGTCCGAAGAGGCGGAGACGGCCAAGATTCTCGATGAATGGAGGGGCAAGTTCCGAGAAGCCGTGCTCGATTACAAGAACGCCGTGAGCAAGAGTTCGGTTCTGCAACTCCGTCTCAATCACATGACGAACGCATACTATGCTCAAACCGACGACGCCATGCGGGCGAAGTTCGCCGCCGAGATCGAGCAGACAACGATCGATATCGACGCCGGAAAAGAAGAAATAGAGGCCGCACTAAAGGCGATCGAGGATCTCAAAGTGGAAGCCCGGGCCGCTGGACTCGAAGAGGCAGAGATAGACGCCATGATCGGCACGCTTCCCTCGCCGGCTGCAATCACTGATGTTTCCGAGGATCCGGAAGAGTCGTCTCCTGATTCTTAGCAGTACCATTCCGGAGTGTGAAAGAAAGATTCACAGGATTAACGGCGTCCTCCTCCTTGCACGCCAGGTGAAGGGTTGCGATACCGCCGGTCAATGATGAGTGCCTCAGGTATCGAAATCCTGCTCGCGCCATGATCGCTTTTAGTTCTTCGCGATCCGGGAAAGTCTGAACCGAGTGGCAAAGGTAAGAATACGCTCCAGGACGCCCGGATATCCACTCTCCGACTTTCGGCAAGACACGGCTGAAGTAGAACAGGTAAGCGTGACGCAGGACGGGGAACTGGGGCTCGGAAAATTCCAGGACAGCCAGCGTACCCCCCGGCCTTAACACGCGTTTCATCTCCATCAAGCCGAGATCGTAGTCTTCCAGGTTGCGCAATCCGAAAGCAATAGTGACAACGTCGAAAACCGCATCCTCGAAAGGGAGGCGAAGCGCATCAGCTTCGACCAGGGTGATAGGGCCTTTTGTCTTTGCTGCTATCACCTTCTCGGCGGCTATCCTGAGCATGGGGTGTGAAAAATCACATCCGACGACTCGATGCGTGCGAGCCAGCAGGATTGCGAGATCGGCGGTGCCGGTGCACAAATCCAGGACCAGCTGATTGCTCCCGGACTGCTGCCTCACGGTTCGAACCGTTCGCCAGCGCCAGTAGCGGTCTATCGAGAGCGAGAGAAGGTGATTGAGGAGATCGTAGCGCGGCGCAATCGCGCTGAACATGTTGCGAATCTCGCGAGACTCCTTGATCAATCTGCGCTCCGCCGTCCGCAGTCGGAAATTCTCGCCCAGATTTCAGCGAGAGTAACCTGATCGAGGTCGCTTTCAATGACGGTCTTTCCGATCTCCTTCAACAGCACGAAGTGAAGCCGGTCGTGTCGCCGCTTCTTGTCACGGCGCATGGCGTCGAGCACCTCATTCAGAGAGAGTGACGAAATTGGAGGTAAAGGGCCGATTCGGCAGATCGCACGGATCAGCCTTTCTGCAGTGGGTTCATCCAGATAGCCACGACGTTCGGAGAGCAGAATAGCCGCAATCATTCCGTAACCGACCGCCTCTCCGTGGCTGATCTCCCCAAACCCCGCTGCCGCTTCAAGGCCATGGCCGAAGGTGTGCCCGAAATTCAGAATCCGCCGCAGATCAGCCTCGGTTTCGTCCTGGGAAGTCACCGCCGCCTTGATCTCACAGCAGCGCCTGATCACTTCCTCGATAACACCCGGCCGCCTGGACCTCATCTCCTCCAGATGAGCCTCCAGATACTCGAAGAAGTCGGCGTCATAAATCAGGCCGTATTTCAGGACTTCATACATGCCTGACTGGAACTCCCGTTGCGGGAGCGTCGCCAGCGTGTCCGTATCCGCACAGACAAGGCTGGGTTGATGGAAAGCGCCAATCAGGTTCTTTCCAAGACTGTGGTTAACCCCGGTCTTACCGCCAATCGAGCTGTCTACCTGGGCCAACAGCGTTGTCGGCAGCTGGATGTAAGGGGTTCCTCGGTAGAAAGTGGCCGCCACAAAACCGGCCACATCACCGGTAACCCCACCGCCGAGAGCAATAATCGTTGATTGCCGGTCCGCTCCTTGCGCAATCAGGTAGGTGTAGATGTTCTCCAGGGTTTCAAGAGTCTTGTACTTCTCGCCGTCGGGAATGAGGATCTGGGTTGCCTGAAAGCCTCCGGAATTCAGTGCTCGGACAAGCCTTTCCCCGTGCAGCGCGAAAACCGTGTTGTTAGCGATCACAAAAAGTCGCCGGTTGATCTGGTACTTCTCGAGAAGCCGCGGAAGCTGCTCGAGAAGCCCGGGACCTATCAAGATGTTGTAACTTCGGCGGCCAAGGTCAACATGGACGGTTTTCATATTACGGGCCACGTTAAAGGGTCAGAGAGTCCAGGTCCAAAACCTGGCCCTTCCCGAACCGCCTCAAACCAACATGCCTTCGAGCGGACTGC
>DAOTAI010000554.1:0-2878 GCA_035593865.1 Acidobacteriota bacterium | reverse complement strand
ACGGCCAAGCGAAAATGCGAACTGCTGCGCTGCTGGGTTCCGGTCTGGAGGATCCGTCCTGTCTCCTTTTGCGCTTCGACAATTTTCTTCCCTTCGTCAATCGTCAATGTAAGAGGCTTTTCGCAATAGACGTCCTTACCGGCCCGCATTGCGGCAATGGAAACCAGCGTATGCCAGTGATCGACAGTCGCGCATATCACCGCGTCGACATCCTCGCGTTCCATGACCTTTCGGAAATCCGAATACCCGTCGGCGCCTGGAAAAACTCGCTTGGCCCGATCAAGATGCCTGGCGTCAACATCGCAAAGGGCCACTATCCGGGCCATACGTGAGGCGTTCTTGGCATCAGTGAGCCCCATACCCCCGCATCCGATCAGGGCGAGACGCAACTGGTCGCTGGGCGCCTTGCCTGATAAAGGGGCCTCGTTCGCCTGCGCCAGAAGCTCATCCACATACCACGCTGGAAGAGTGGAGACTGCGGCTAAACCGACAGACGACAGCAAAAAGCGACGACGCGACAGTCCGGCTACGTTTCTAAGCATGTATCAAGGTGTAACACGACCCTCCGGGATCTGTCTAAGGATTTCTGCGCTGTATTGAAACCCCGCGATTGCAAGAAGAACCGACTCCATCCTCGGTTCTTCACTTAAGAAGAGGGTGATGCATTCGGGGCTGGTCCATGTCGACCCAGGGCAGATCAACAAGTGTCAATGCCCGCTCGCTGCGATAGACCTCAAAGGCCGTCCTGAAATCCCTCCCGCCGGGTTCTCCCCACAACATGAACCAGGTCCATCGGGGCTGCTTCTCCAGTATCTCGAGGCTTGGAATGGCGCCGACTTCACCCAGGGCAATTGGCTTGTCTTTGGCGAGAGCCAGGAGAGTGTCGTAGTTCATCTGGTTGAAACCTTCCGTATAGACATCGGTCGCTAGAATGTCGACAAATTCATCACCGGGATAGTAGGTCTCGTGAGGGTCCACGTTTTCCTTCACTTCGTTGGTGTTGTAAACCCAGATCAGGTTGTTCAGCCCATGAAAGTTGACCAGCCGATCGAAGATCATGTGCCACAACTTCTTGTATCCGTCGGGTCCCGGTTTCTTACCCCACCAGAACCAGTCGCCGTTCATTTCGTGGTAGGGCCGCCATAGAACTGGAACCTTCGCATACTTCAGCTGTTTGAGAAACCAGGCAATGACGTCCACCTGTGATTTCCAGCGTTCATGGATTCTGGTCCCGGGCGTTATCAGCTCCTGCCATTCCTGGTCCGTAAGATCGGCCTGGATCGACTCTCGAAATTCGACCGGTTCGTCATGCGTAGGAAGAACGGCGTGCCACATCAGTGTAATGATGAAACCCTCATGGTGGCGCCGGATGGCATCATCCACGATGCGCTGCCGGTAATTGATGCCATCCCAGTAGCCAGGGTAGCTGAATCCGAAATCTTGTCCGAAAAGCGCCGGGTAATGGTTGGTCATCCTGTGAACCACCGAAAGCCGGGTATCGCCCACGAGGGGCGCGCAATGTTGACCCGCGAGGATTTGTTTCCCGGATATCTCGTAGATGAACTCGAGCAACTTCACCGCTTCTGGAGAAGCGTTGGGGGTCACCGGTCTGATCTTTTTTTCCTGGCCGAGCAGGATCGAGCTGTTAATCAGGACGAAGCTAAGCAACATCCGCAATGCGGCTTTGGTCTTGCCCATGTCGGAACCTTTCTATACGTGGTGAAAGGTAATCCGATCTGTTCCGAGAAGCAAGGGTTTGGTAGGGATAGGGGGGCATGCCCCCGTAAAAACTCCACGGGGGCAAAATCGCGGGCAGGAGCTACCAGCGTTTGTTGTATCCGGTGTGGCCGCCGCTTCTGCGGGCGCCGCCCCTGCCTTCATCCGCGCGTGGACGAGCCGTGTTTACCGTCAGACTTCGTCCGTCGAATTCCTTACCATTCAGCTGTTTGATAGCTTCTTCGGCTTCCGCCTGTGAGGCCATTTCAACGAACGCAAAACCGCGCGACCGACCGGTATCCCGATCAGTAATGACATTGACCGACTCGACGGCGCCGACGCCTACGAAAAGCTGTTCCAGTTCTCCAGCGGAGGTCTGGAATGACAGGTTGCCTACAAACAGTTTGGTTGACATAACTGAGTTCCTTTTCCTTGGAAGCTCGAATTAGAAAAGACTTACGGACTCTGCAGCAGCGAAAAGCTGTCCTAATGCCCTTGCGAGCGGCTTCACAATGTAAATTTGACCGCTCTACGAACCATCCCAGCCATCGCTGCACAGTCCCAAGGCGTGGACCCGATCATACACTGACCGAAGAGAGCGGATACCTAAAACTATACACTATTTCGCTTGTTTGTCACGCATCCCCGGCGCGCCGGCGGTACTGTCAGCACTGTACCCTTTGGCATGCAGAGTACGTCTAATCAGTAGATAAAGATTCGGGTGCACCCAGAGACAACCAAGTGAAACGGAGGACCGAGATGAAGGACTACAAGTATCTGATCATCGGTGGTGGGATGACCTCCGCTGCCGCCGTGGAGGGCATTCGCGAGATCGACCCGAGAGGCAGCATTGGGCTGTTGTCCGCGGAGCCGGACGCTCCATACGACCGTCCTCCCCTTTCGAAGGCACTCTGGAAGGACAAGCCCTTGGACCAGATCTGGCGCAAACTTGACGAGAAATCAGTCGAGGTGCACCTCGGCCGAATTGTGAAAGAGATCGATCCTGCGCAAAGACGTGTCCTGGACGATCAGAACGACGTTTATACCTATGAACGACTCTTGTTGGCCACGGGTGGGAGCCCTCGACGTCTGCCGTTCGGTGGCGAAGAGATCATTTACTTTCGTACCCTCTCAGATTACCGGCGCCTTCGCGGACTCGCCG
>DAOTAI010000051.1:0-17546 GCA_035593865.1 Acidobacteriota bacterium | reverse complement strand
GCAGACGAGATTGCGACGGCAGGGCTTCTCCTCTCGGACGGAAAGTACTTCATCACCGGCGAGCGAAGGGTTTCAAACGAATCCGAGATCCTGCTGATGAGGATTCATGCAGATGGGACACCAGACGCTGATTTCGGAACTGACGGAATGCAGACGATCTCCGGGGGGTTCGCCAACGACATCCTGCGGCTGCCTGATGGACGAATCATCGTGGGCGCCTCGGTCGCGGGATCTGCAGATCAGGATTTCGCTCTTGTAGGCCTTACCGCGTCCGGATCTCTTGATAGTGACTTCGCAAGCGAGGGTATTCTGACAGTCGATTTCGGGGCGATTGACGAACTCCGTCGTCTGGCTCTTACACTGGATGGACGCATCCTGGCTGCGGGGCTTTCCGATACGGGCAACCTGCTTATCTGCGCGGTCTCTCCGGACGGGTTGCTGGATTCGGGGTTTGGACAGGACGGCAAGGTCATTCTGACGAGTTCTGAGCTAGGGGCGCCGCTGGGGGGAAGGTCCACCGTAGCCGACGTATCTCAATCGGTGGGACTGGCGGTTCGACTGGACGGTAAGATCCTGGTCGGAAGTGGAGGAAGCTTCGGGAGCAATGGCAATCTTGATTTCATCCTTGTCAGGCTCGAGGGAAACGGTGAGCTGGACTCTTCTTTTGGCGAAGCGGGAGTATCAACCACGGATTTGTCCGGAGAAAACGACGTTCTGGCCGACCTGGCCAACCAGCCTGACGGCAAAATCGTAGCCGTTGGTACCGTCTTTGACTCAGACTTCCCATTTGATCCCTTTGGCAATGTCCTGGTTCAGCGCTACAACCCGGACGGCACACCTGACCTTAGTTTCGGCATGCAGGGTTGGATCATGACCGATATCCTGGACGGATCAGGGGAAGCCGATGCAGGGCGATCGGTGGTGATCCAGCCTGATGGCAAGATCCTGGTTGGCGGTTACGGGCCTGACGAGGAGGCGGACGCTACCGACGCGACCCTGGTGCGCTATCTGTCGTCGTTCGATGTTCGTGAAGCGCTTCAGCTCCTGCTCAACAGCTTCGAGACCTTGTCCCCACCTTTTCCTAATCTCGCCAACCTGGCTGAGTCGGCCGAAAGACAGATCGACCGGGGACACCGGCGCGCCGCATTCAACGTCCTCACGGCCCTCCGGAAACAGGTCCGGCATTTCGCTTCCCTGGAACGCTTGGCGCCTGAATACGCAAGGCGAGTTCTGGACCTGCTGTCGGTCATCAGGATGAACGTCTGCGAAACCTGCCAGGAGTTCCGTTATCGTCTAAGAGACGCAGGGCGCTTTGACAGCATCCCAGT
The DNA here is from genome assembly GCA_035593865.1 of Acidobacteriota bacterium. Taxonomy (GTDB): domain Bacteria; phylum Acidobacteriota; class UBA6911; order RPQK01; family RPQK01; genus RPQK01. Next base: position 16,218 of record DAOTAI010000051.1, on the reverse strand, counting down.
TCGACAGGATCGATAGGGTTACGTTTACGGTCTGGATGACGCATAATCTCCCTCTATGAATGCCAGAACTCTTCCGCGCCTTTTTGAAAACTCTGTCGAGAGCTACGGTGACAACCCGCTCATGTTCGAAAAGACCGGGGGCAGTTATGTAGCCACCACTTACAAGGAAATTCGAAACGAAATCCACGAGTTCGCGGCCGGACTGATGGCTTACGGGATCGAAAAAGGAGAACGGATCGCGCTTCTTTGCGAGGGCCGGAAGGACTGGTTGGTTGCCGAACTCGGGATCTTTTATGCGGGCGCCGTCTGCGTCCCGCTCTCGGTCAAGATTGAGGCGGTGAAAGAACTGTGTTTCAGGCTCTCACATTCCGGCACGATCGTTCTAATCGTCTCCGCCAACCAGTTGGCCAAAGCTCGCGCCGTCAAACAGCTGCTTCCCGAGCTGAATCTATTGCTGCTCGACGAGGTGGAAAACCCGGAGCCTGATTTGACCACCCGGCGAGAACTGCTCCAAGCCGGCGTTCAGTATCTTCGCAACAATCGCAAGGCCTTTGATGAGCGATGGCAATCGATCGCGGAATCCGACCCGGCGACGATCAGCTACACATCCGGCACTACAGCGAACCCGAAAGGCATTGTCCTCACTCATCGTAACTATACGGCCAATGTCGAACAGTGCTCCCGGATTCTCGACATTCCTCCAAATTACCGCTCACTTCTTATTCTTCCCTGGGACCATTCTTTCGCACACACCGCCGGCCTCTACCTGCTGATTGCCAGCGGAGCAAGTATGGGAGCCGTCCAGGTCGGCCGGACCTATAGCGAAACGCTGCGGAACATCCCCCTGAACATCAAGGAGTTCAAACCGACCTTTTTGTTCAGCGTGCCGGCTCTGGCGCGAAACTTCCGAAAGAACATCGAGAATGGAGTGAGACAAAAAGGGCAACTCACAGAAGCTCTTTTCCGGGCGGGCTTGAGCGTGGGTTACGCCTACAACCTCGATGGCCTGAATCGTGGGAAAGGATTTCGAGCGTTACTCAAGCCGCTGGTGTTGCTTTTCGACGTACTTGTTTTCCGCAAAGTTCGGCAGGCATTCGGAGGAGAACTGGAGTTCTTCATCGGCGGAGGGGCGTTGCTTGACATCGAACTGCAGCGCTTCTTTTACGCCCTCGGCATTCCAATGCTTCAAGGGTATGGCCTGACTGAGGCGGCGCCCGTCATCTCTGCCAACGTGCCGGTGCGCCACAAGCTCGGGACCTCCGGCCGCCCGGTGCCGGATCTCGATATCAGGATTTGTGACGAACAGGGCGCCTCGCTGCCTCAAGGACAGACGGGAGAGATCGTCGTCCGAGGAGAGAATGTGATGGCCGGATACTGGGCCAATGAAGCCGCGACCCGAGAGGCTTTGCGGGACGGCTGGCTTCATACCGGCGATCTCGGTTTTCTTGATGCGGATGGCTTTCTGCACGTTCTCGGCCGCCAGAAAAGCCTGCTGATCAGCAATGACGGAGAAAAGTTCAGCCCTGAAGGAATCGAAGAAGCCATTACCGCAGGTTCCCGGTTTATTGACCAAATCATGCTCTACAATAACCAGTCCCCGTACACCGTGGCATTGTTGGTTGTAAACCAGCCGGCCCTCAAGGATTGGATAAAGCAACAGGGTTATTCTGCCCAGACACCAGAAGGGCAATCGAAAGCCCTCGAGCTGTTGAAGGCAGAAATCGACCAGTATCGAGAGGGTGGAAGCCAGCAGGGGCTCTTTCCGGGAAAATGGCTGCCGGCAGCCTTCGCCGTTTTGCCCGAGGCCTTTACCGAACAGAACCAGTTGCTGAATGCGACACTGAAGATGGTGCGAAGCCGAATAACCGAACGCTACGCCGACACCCTGGCGTACCTGTTTACGCCTGAGGGAAAGAGAATCGATAACCCCAGGAACCGTGCCGTCATTGCAAATCTGGCAGGAGGGAGTTAGTCAGCGGGTAGCAATCAGCGATCAGCGATTGCTGATGCAGAACCAATTGCATAACTCGGTCGTTGAGGCCAACGGCCTGATTCAGATAGCCTTGGTGCACGCCGGAAATATCTATTCGCCATGTCCAGTCCTGAGGCGAAGCCTCAGCAGGGCTATTCTGAATCAGGCCGTTGGCCTCGAAAACCCTGTTTTTGCAATTGGCTCTGCAGATTGCAGATTTTCAGGTCGCTCAGACGTTCGCTCTCTCGATCTTGAATCCGATCTCGATAGTCACCTGAAACTCGATAGTGCCGTCAACAATAGCACCGCGCTGCTCCACGACCTCGAACCAGGCGAGGCCGTGCAGGGTCTTCTGTGCCTCAGCAATGGCGTTTTGAATTGCTTTCTCGTAGCTTTCTGTTGACACCCCGACAATTCGAATCTTCTTGTAGACTCGTTCTGACATGATTCCTCCCTGAAGTTCTTCATAATACATTACATTATTGGAGATAGGGGTTGAACGGGCTCGCTATCCCTGGAACTGCAGGCGATTGAGACGACGCCGGATGCGGGCGGCCAAACGATTCTCAACTCCTACCGTCAAACCGGTCAAGGCAACCACCAGGACAGCGGTCAGCGCCGCGCTCGGATAGATCCAGATAAGAACGATTGAGAGAAACCCGAGCATCACTGCCGGCATGATTGTCATGATCAGGACCATCTGCGCAGAGCGTTCTCCTTTCTTCATGGGCTGCGAAAAGGGGATGGAAGGAGAAAGCATGACAGCGATCTGAAGAACCAGGTGAGCCAACAGTCCGAGAACTACTACATTGACGACCGCATGCCAGAGGGTCGTGTAGAAGTAACCGAAAAGAATCCCGATCAACAGCAGGTACGGCAGCAGGAAATAGACGACCACAAAATTCTTGGCCGAGAGCACCAGCCGATCGCGCCTTATCGGCGAAGAAAAAAAGATCCAGGACGCCTGGAAGTAGTCACTGCTTCTAAGGTTTGTCTGGAGCATCAGAGGGAACAGGAGCACCCCGAGATAGACCAGGAGCGAATCACCGAAGCCCTCCAGGCCGGCAACAAAGGGGTCTGGCAAAGGACCGGACATCAGGGCGACGATGAGGTAAAAAGCCGTTAACGGGAGAATACCCAGCACCGAAAGGCGAAACTTCTGATCGTGGCGAAATTGGCTGCGGATCAGCAAAGCTACGGCTCTCGGTTCTTCGGCCCCAAACAGGCCCGCCAACCAGCGATCTCGACTGACCTTGCGGGCAACCGGTTGCTCCGTTCGCTCCTGTAAACTTCCGAGTTTCCGGGCGTAATCGAGCGAAAGATTCCCGCCCGCATAGGCAAAAAGGAGCAACACGACAACGAGCGAAAACCCGACAGGCAGCCAGGTGGTTATTTCAAAGTCGCCGACGGCAAGTTTCAGGTAGCTCGCATACCAAGCTGGAGGGAACAAAAGGAGCCACGGTCGCTCATTAACAACCAAATGGGCGGTTGCCGTGTCTTCGCTGAAGACACGGGGAAGAAAGGCGTAGCTGCCGAAAATCGCGAACGAGGTGATCAGCTGAAGATAAGACAAGACCCGACGAAGACGGTTCGGATGTACATGGGACAATGCCGCGGCAAAAAGCACCATCATGAAAAGAGCGGCCGAGAACCCCGCAGTAAAGAAAGCCAGCAGCGCCGCCAACCCGAGCAGTGGCCGGAAGCCGAGAGTGAAGAAGTAAGCGGCCACCGGCAGAACGATCATAGCGGCCGTCATGATTCCGACATAGAAGAAAACGTTCGTCAGGCGAACCGCGAAGAAGGTTCGTGAGGAGATCGGCCTGTAGCCGAGGATCTGGTAGTCATCCGGAGAAATGACAACGGAATTGTATTCGACCAGGACCACTGAACCGATCATGAGAAGGACGTATGCGGACAGCAGGGTTCCGGTCAGGAATATATCGTCATTCATGAGGACGAAACCGGCCAGGAAAATCCCCGTGAAGAGGTAGAACGCCATGACCGAAAGCAGGTGGGTAGAGGGTTTTTCCTTTGTCTGCTGCCCAAGAACGGCGCTCATCGCCCCTACGCGAAAATCTATCTTGAGCAAAGCGCGGCTCAGCGCCCGCCACTGCAGATAGTCGATTCCAAGGCTGGCGAACAATCGGCCGAACATTCAGGCTCTTTCCAGAGCGGCCAGAAAATCGGCCGTTGATCCGGCTGCGTCCCGCACTCCTGTCAACTGGCCGAACGCTTCCTCCAGCGTCGAGGTCGCGGTTTCTGACAGAATCTCTTGAGGCGTGCCCTCAATGATCTTGCGCCCCTCGTTAATGATGGCGATACGTGTGCAGATTCTCTCCACCACCTCGAGGATATGGGAAGAGAAGAAAACCGTTTTCCCCTGCTCTGCCATTTGTTTCAGCAGGATCTTGACCAGCATGGCGGCATTCGCGTCCAGACCATTAAGAGGTTCATCCAGGAACAGGACTTCAGGTTTGGTGATAAGGGCTGCCGAGAGGACGACTTTCTGCTTCATCCCCTTCGAAAACTCGGTCATCCGCTGATCTCGGACGTCGCTTAGCTGGAAAAGCCCCAGGAGTTCGTCGATGCGAGCGGCGGCGACGCGTGGCGGGATGTGGTGAAGGCAGGCAACCAGTTCGAGGTATTCGCCGGCACTTAGATTCTCGTAAAGCGCACCGCTTTCGGGAACGTAACCGATACGCTTCTTGACCTCCAAGGGCTGCTCGACGATATCCAACCCGGCCACCCGGGCGACACCCCTTGTCGGTTCGAGCAAACCAGTCAGGATCTTGACAGTCGTCGATTTGCCAGCACCGTTGGGCCCCAGAAATCCGAAAATCTCTCCCCGGCTGACATTCAGATCAAGGTCACTAAGCGCCGTTTTGTCGCCGAATACCCGCGTCAGGCCGCGCGTTTCGATCACGGGAACAATTATAACGAACCAGCGCTGTCTATCCCTTCTTCCGCTTGTCTATAAGAACGCCCAAGGCGAGGGTTGCAGCCAGTAGAATCACGGTGCCGGCGCCTGCCGCCAGGTCTCTGAGAACGCTCCATTCCATTGATAATTACTCCCTCCCTCTCAATAGACAGGGGTGACGGCGAAAAGGTTTCGGTTTGAGCCAGACTGCGATGTATTTTTGAGGCAAACAGATAGGTTACGATTTTACTAATGGCTCGATTCTCATTCGCGCTCAGATTTTGTTATTATGCGAAAACGGCTCGGTCGGGAGCCAAGTTTTTGTCACGATTTTTTAGTTTAAGGAGAGTCCTTCGATGAAGCTGCGACCCCAACTCTTCATTGGCCTGTCGGTTTTGCTGCTGCTATGCGGAACGACTACAGCACTTGCCCAAGATCCGGTTAAACCGCCGGAAGGCGTGACCGACGACTCGGATTGGCTATACGGCCAACACCTGAGACAGGTCCAGGATACTATCATGAAGGAGCCAGACCTCAATCTGAGAGTCCAAAAGCTCGAAAACTTCACTAAGAAGCTGCCCCCGAAGGCAAAAATCCTGCCCTGGATGGAAACGTTTTTCATCCAGACAGCCGAGGAGTATCAGAAAGCCGGTAAGACCCAGGAAGCCAATGCCGTCTTGGCCAAAATTGCTACCCTGTTTCCTAACAGCCCGACCGTGAAGACCCAGAGAATGCAGGAGGCTTTTCAGAAAAAAGACTATCCCACGGTCATTTCCCTGGGCGAGGAACTCAACAAATCGCATCCTGATCCCCAGATAACGGCAATGCTGGCTCAAGCATACATGGCGACCCAGAACGGACCGAAGGCCGCCGAGTACAGCCAGAAGATTCTGAAAGAAAACGGCCCGAAACAGGCGGCTTTCTACCTGCTGTGGCTGGCCGAGTATCACAACGCTCAGAAGGACGTCCCGAAAGCCATTGAGCATTACAACACGTTCCTCGAGGCTTTTCCGCAGGACGCACCGCCCCAGGGATGGGCGCCGGATGTCTGGAATCGTCACAAGGCGACCGCTTATGCCTTGCGCGGGAACCAGGCTTACGCAGCCAAGGACTGTGCGGCTGCGACTCAGAATCTCCAGCAGTCTCTGAAATTCGCTCCGAAAAACGACGGGGCCTACTTAATGATCGGCATGTGCCAGTGGAGAGCACAGCAGTTGGATCAGGCCGAGCAATCCTTCGCACGGGCAGTAGCCATCGGCGGTCCCGCCTCGGCTAAGGCCCGTGAGTACTTGGAGCAGATCTGGAAGCCGCGGCACAACAACACGCTTGACGGCATGGACGACCTGATTGCCAAGGCCAAGGCTGATGTGAACAAGTGAGACTCGAAGCGATCGGCTGAAACGCGAGCACCTGGATTCAGCTGGTCGCTGATCCCTGGTCGCTTTCACCGCCTCTAACGCCGCGGCACGACGTTGTGTTGGAGGCGGTGCAACCAAAGCAATGGTCGTCGGTCAAAACCGGCAACCCCCCAAGTTCCGATAATGACCCCACGCTGCGGATGTTGAGCGGCTCACCGTTGGCGGCCAGAGGCAGGTCAACTGCCCGATTGAAATCGCAATCGTACAGCCCCCCATCCCATTTCACGTTCACCAAATCACGGCACATCAGGGTCTTGACCCTCTCTGCGTCAAAAGAGTCGACGAGCAGCGTCATATAGTCTTCGTATTCGCCTCGCTTATGCAGATTCTCGGCAAACCGGCCGATCGGCATATTGTTAACAGCGAGCAGATGGTTGAATTCAATACCAAAATCGTTTCGCAGGCGCTCCCTGTAGTCCTGCTCCAGTCCTGCCTGAAAAGCGGGCAGACAGGCCCCGGGCGGGTTATGAACCAGGTTGAGAATCAACCCGGAATCTTCGGCGGCATATCCTAGCTCGTTCAAAAGGCGCAAAGCTTGAATGCTTTTGTCAAAAACACCCTCGCCCCGCTGTAAATCTACATTCTCCGCAGTATAACCGGGAAGTGAAGCAACCACTTCAACCTGGTTCAGCGCCAGAAATGCAGGGAGACTTTCGTGCTTCGGAAGGAGCAGCACGGTGAGGTTGCACTGCGTGGTAACCCGCTTACCTAATGCTCGAGTCTCCACGATCAGGTCGATGAAGTTTTCGTTGAGCTCGGGCGAGCCCCCGGTTATGTCGACGACTTCCACGCTGGGACTGCGCTTCAGCAGCTGAAAGACAGCGGCAGCCGTATCCGGCGCCATCCGCTCACGGTTTGATGGCCCGGCGTCCACGTGACAGTGGGTACATGACTGATTGCAGAGCCCACCAAGGTTGATTTGAAGCGTCTTGACAGCACTCCTGGTCAAAGGCGGCAGACCGGATTCCGTCAGTCTGCGTTCAAACGCGTTCCTGCGCAACATGGGAAGATCTAGCATAGCGTTTTATACCTTGCCCCCTTCACCGCAACCAAGATCCTTCCACAGGCCCTCCAAATCGTCAACTCCGTCTATGTCCCGAAGCGTCCGAAGCTCAGCCGATTTGAGGCCCTGCTGGCGGAGCCTGGCACGGGTCTGCTCAGCAACCAGGGAGGTGCTCCAAGCGATTTCTTCGAACACTCCCGGCTGGAACCCTGACATCCCCAGCAACCAATATCCCCCATCGGTGCTCGGCCCAAGCACAGCCTGATAACCGTTATTCAGAAGATCGAAGGTACGATTAATGTCGTCAACCTCAATCTGAGGCGTATCGGTGGCAATGACCGCTACCGCCCGGGCGCCGGCCTGAAATGCCTGCTGGAAAGCAGCCTTTAGCCTCGTTCCTAAATCCCCCAGGACCTGGGGTACGTAAGCGGCAGCATTCGGCATCCAGGACTGGATCCATTCGCGCTCGGAAGCCGGCTCGAACACCATCCAGCGCTCATAACCCGGACCCGCAGTGCGCGCCCAGATCCTTTCCGCCATGATTTGATAGATGTGCGCCGCTTGCTTCTCGCCGATATCCCTGGCCAACCGCGTCTTCACTGTTCCCGGCACCGGTTTCTTCGCGAAAACCAGTAGAACATTTGAGGAGGAAGGCGAAGTTTTTGTCACTTAAGGAATTATACCGAAGCCAGAAAATTAGCCAATAATGCCAACCGGATCACTGCCAAAGACCTGAACTAAAAACCGCCCTCAAACGTATGATAGAGGGATGATACGATTCAGGTTCGGCCTTTTCTGGGAAGCCGTGCGGATCGCCCTCCAGTCGCTTTGGACTCATAAGTTGCGGGCATTTCTAACACTGCTCGGAATCATCATAGGAGTCTGTTCGGTTTTGCTCGTCAGCGCCTCCATCGAAGGACTGCAGACCTACGTGGAATCGGCTGTTTCGAAGGCCCTGGGCAGCAACACCTTTATTCTCGCTCGCTTCGCGCACAGTGGAAGACTTTCAGACGAGGAATGGGAGAGGATGTGGCGACGCAACCAGGCGCCTAGAATCGAAGATCTGGATTTTCTCCGCGCCCGTTGCTCCGCCTGCGATGACATCGCTGCTGAGATAGGAGGGACTCACACAGTCTATTTCGGCAACGAGGAAATGTATAACACGCAGGTCAAGGGTGTTTCGGCGAACATGATCTACCTGGTTGACCTGGTTGTCGAGGAAGGGCGCTTTTTTTCCGCGTCGGAGGAGGAGCACTCCCGCTTTGTCGCAGTCATCGGGATGGACATCAAGGAGAAGTTCTTTCAGAACGTGGACCCTATCGGCCAGGTCATCAAGATCGGGAACTACCCTGTTCGGGTGGTCGGAGTTCTGGAGAGAATGGGTTCGGTTTTCGGCAACTCGCTCGACAATGTCGCGTATGTTCCCATCGGGGCCTACTACAAGATGTTCGGCGGGCGCCGGCAGCTGGCTTTCAGGGGGAAATCGACCACGCGGGAGAACTTTGAGACGGCGGTCGAGCAGGTCCGCGTGGCGATGCGGGCAAGGCGTCATCTTCGCCCAAACGAGGATGACGATTTCGGGCTTGTGACAACCGACGATATCAACCAAAACGTCGACTCCTTTACCAACGCTATCGCGGTCGTCGTAATACCGATAACCGCGATCTCACTGCTCGTCGGCGGAATCGTCGTCATGAACATAATGCTCGTATCCGTCACCGAACGCACTTTCGAGATCGGACTCCGCAAATCTTTAGGCGCCAGACGCCGGGATATCGTTTATCAGTTCCTGATCGAAGCTTTCGTTCTCGCCGCGGCCGGAGGAGCAGTTGGCGTCGTGCTGGCGTTTTTGGGCTCGAGCATCATTGAGAATACGACGCCCATTCCCATGACCATAACGCTGACATACATTCTCCTGTCGCTGGGATTTTCCGGCGGAATCGGGATCATTTTCGGGATCTACCCGGCCGTTAAGGCTTCACGGCTGGATCCTATTGTCGCACTCACTTCTGAGCGATGAACAAGAACCAGTACCTCGAGAACATTATCATGGGCCTCGGAACCCTCCGGGGACATAAGGTCAGGAGCTTCCTTACTATTCTCGGAGTGATCATTGGAGTAATGACCGTCATCGTCATCTCCTCGATACTAACGGGGATGCGCCGAAACTTCATCAGTCTCATCGAGGAGTTCGGGACCGAAAACATCTACGCGTTTCATCTCACAACCGGTCCTTCATTTGGGCCGCGCGATCGGCGCGAATGGACTCGCAAACCGCTGACAGTAGAAGACGCGCTGGCTATCAAGAACAATAGCGACGCGGTGCAGGACGTCGCCTGGGAGGGTTTTTATTTCGGTCGGAATCCCACGCTTAAGTATGGGACGGAAACCTACAGGCAGGGCCGGATCAGAGGGGTTCCGCCCAGCTACGCCGATGTAACCAACATGGTGTTAAGCGAAGGCCGGTTCTTTAGCGAGTCGGAGGACCTCAGGAGATCCCCTGTCTGTGTTCTCGGCGTGGGCGTCGCAGAGGCACTATTCCCTCACACCCAAAATATCGTCGGAAAAACACTTCAAATCGACGGCAATCGCTTCAACATCATCGGTGTCCTGGAGAAACGCAAAGGAAGTTTCCTGGGCGAGACGGAAGAAGACAACTTCGTCTTAATTCCTTACAGGACTTTCCGAAAGCTCAATCCAAGAAGTGACTGGTTGTTTCTCGTGATCAAAGCGAATCCCGGCCAGCTGGCAAAGGCCATGGATGATACCGAAGTCATTCTGCGCCGACAACGAAACGTCCGATTTAACGAAGATAACAACTTCGATCTGACAACCGCCGACAGGATCGTAGACCAGTTCGATTCCATAACCGCATCAATCGGTCTTGTCGCAATCGCCATTTCCGGGGTAGGGCTGCTCGTCGGTGGCATAGGCGTCATGAACATCATGCTGGTATCGGTAACGGAGAGGACCCGGGAGATTGGTATCCGAAAAGCAGTCGGGGCAAAGCGCCAGGACATCACCTTCCAGTTTCTGTTTGAGGCGATGACGTTGACTACTATGGGAGGTCTAATAGGCATTTTCCTTGCGATACTCGCCAGCTATATCGTTATGTTTTTCGTGCCCGTCCTGCCGGCGAACATACCTATCTGGGCAGTAGTCGCTGGCTTCACGGTGTCACTGCTGGTGGGGCTCGTCTTTGGTGTGTGGCCTGCAGTCAAGGCATCCCGCCTCGACCCCATCGAGTGTCTGCACTACGAATAGGGGCCAAGTGACACAAGGGACGGGGGGAGGTCCCTTGTGTCCCTTCGCCACCGTTAACGCAACGGGTTCTTCGAGCGCCCGGTCGACTGATCGCCTAGCCCTCTCTTTCCAGGTTCGCAGCCCCCGAAGGCCCAACATCGAACCGAGGCGTTGCGCCAGCCGCCTTGATGGCGGCTATACCGGCTTGCCTGCTGCCGCTCTAACTACCTCGGTGCCTGCGCGCCGGCAAACTCCATTCTTGAGGCCGCCGGAAGCCCCGACGTCGGCTCCCGGCAGCCGGGGGGAAGAAAGGAACATCCGACGCCAGTTTCCGCAGCAAGATTTATGCCAACCGCGTAATACCTCGCATCCGGCCTCTTGACTTTGTCTGTTCCGTAAGAGTCGTTCAGCAAAAACAGGGAAACATTCCCCGATCGTCCGGGTACCTTCCGGTATTTGCCTGAATCGAAATCATTTCCTCGGTTTTGCGGACAAGGGATAATTTCCCGGTTCTCAGGCCCGCTCCTCCTGGACTCGCGGATACCTCTCCGGAGAAACATCGACTTGCGGGTGTACCGACCAACCGGTCTTCAGCCCGATGACGAACAGAGCCAGAGCCACGGCTCCTGCTGCGAAGATCGTATCCCCGATAAGGCGGAGCCACCGGATGGTTTCAAGCGCAGGCTGTTGCATGAACTCTATTGACCTCGCGTACCAGAGTCCCTGGTTGACGCTCGCCCACGTCTGGGCAAGGCCGATCGGAAGCACGCTGAGCAGAACCATAAGCAACAGACCCAGGTTTATGGACCAGAAGGCGAAGCTGATGAGCCTGTCTTTCCAGACTTGACGAGCAGCAAGTCCCTTAAGGGCAAAGAGCATCAGGCCGATTCCGAGCATTCCGTAAACGCCGAACAAGGCGGTGTGGCCGTGCACTGGCGTCGTGTTGAGTCCCTGCATGTAGTACAAGGCGATCGGCGGATTGATGAGGAATCCGAAAATACCGGCGCCGACAAGGTTCCAGAAGGCCACCGCGACAAAACAATAGATGGGCCACTTATAGGTCCGAATCCATTCAGTTGCCCTGCTGAGCGAGAGATTGTGATAGGCCTCAAAGCCCATTAAGACAAGTGGAACGACTTCAAGAGCGCTGAAAGTGGCGCCCAATGCCAAAACCGCGGTCGGGGTTCCGGTGAAGTAGAGGTGATGAAAGGTGCCGATTATCCCACCGAACAGAAAGATGTTTGTTGAAAACAGAACGGCAGCGGTCGCAAGCCCACTCCGAAGCAGCCCCATTCGGACGAACAGGAAGGCAATGACAACCGTGGCAAAGACTTCAAAAAAGCCCTCAACCCACAGATGGACCACCCACCACCGCCAGTACTCCGCAATGGCGAGATTGGTTTGTCGGCCCCACATCAGGCCAGCTCCGTAGAACAGGGCAATCGCGGCCGAGGCAATCATGAACATGACCAAAAGACTCCGATTTTCCGAGGGCCGACGCAAAGCCGGCCAGATTGCTCGAGCCATCAGACCCAGCCAGAGAAACAGGCCAACCAACAGGAGAATTTGCCAGAACCGACCGAGATCCACATATTCGTATCCCTGGTGGCCAAACAGAAAATTCTCCTCCAGGCCCAGTCTCTGCATCACACCCAGCCACTGGCCTGACAAGGAACCCACCACAACTATCAGCAGGGCAACGAACAAGACATTGACTCCCAACCGCTGATATCGCGGCTCGAAACCCGAGACCGCGGGTGCCATGAAGAGCCCCGTTGCTAGCCAGGACGTGGCGATCCAGAAGATCCCCAGTTGAACGTGCCAGGTCCGTGTAATGGAGTAAGGCAGAATCTCAGAGAGTGCGATTCCATAGAAACCGTGCCCTTCCACACCGTAATGAGCAGTCACGGCCCCGAGCAACACTTGGACTACCATCAGTGCCACCACCACCCAGAAATACTTGACCGTGGCCTGCATCGACGGCGAGGGATTCAGACCCAGGAGAGGATCGCGTTCCGGCAGTTCGGATGGAGTCTCCTTCTCTTGATGGCTGGCATAGTAGTAAGCGAGCAAACCGATTCCCGCCAACAGGAGAATTACACTGAAGCCGGTCCACAGGATGAGGGAACTAGTCGGCCGATTGCCCACCAACTCCTCAGCGGGCCAGTTGTGAGTATAGGAGATGTCACTACCGGGGCGATTTGTCACACAGGCCCAGGACGTCCAGAAGAAGAAAGCATTCAGCTTGCGCATACGTTCCGGATCGCGAATGGCGTTGGTCGGTATGGCATAGGCCTCACGCTCTTCTTGCAGCCGGGGGTCGTCCATAAAGAGCCCCGTGTAGTAGCGACTGTTAGCGGCTATCGCATCGGCTCGAACAGGCGAAAGCGTGAGTGTGCCCGTGTCAGGATCGAAGGTGTTCGTCCTCAGTTCTTTCTCGAGTCTGGCCTTAAGAGCCGCTTGGCTCTCCGGGTCTACTTCGGCAAAGGTACGGCCATGCTGTGCTTCCGCCCAGCGATCCAGGATATAGACAGCCTCGCGGTGAAGCCAATCGGCCGACCAGTCCGGTGCCACGTAGGAGCCATGCCCCCAGACAGTGCCGACCTCCTGGCCTCCGATCGACTGCCATACATTCTGGCCGTCTTTGATGTCCTGGCCGGTAAACAACTCCCGGCCTTCTGAAGTGACCACCCGATCAGGAACAGGCGGCGCCTGATTGTAAATCTCGACGCCAAAGTAACCGAGCACCGCAAATGAGAAGATAATAACGACAGCAAAGCCGGTCCACAGACGTTTGTATTCCACTGTGAAGCTTCTCCTTTCTAAGCCTTTCTGAATCTCCGGTGTACCGAGCAGACTCTCAGCGAGAGTCCTGTGCTGTCCGGACTGTAACGCCGCGAATTCGGACAGGACCATGACAAAAGTCACTCAGTCGCAGCCGGCAATCCGGAGACAACCCAGCTCCACAAGGCACACGGGCCCCCAAAGCGGGAAACCGTTTCGGGCGTTTGTCACCTCGTCTGTTTGCTAGTAGAATTTCCCCGACTTGGAGGTAACTGGAATTTATGATCATCGCAGATCTATCTCAGATTCAAGGGAGAACCTTCCCGGCACGGCGTTGGACTCAGAACCTGGTAGGTGGCGTTTCACCTATTCAGGCGAAGAGTTTCAGTATTGGACTGGTCACGCTTGAGCCTAACGGCGGGCAGGTCCCCTGGCATAATCAAGAGCAGGAAGAGGTCTACTTCATTCTGGAAGGAAGCGGAGAGATGTGCTTGGGCGAGGAACGCCAAACGCTGTCCGCCGGACAGGCTGTCTATATACCCTCTGGCGTTTATCATCAGCTCACTAACACCGGTTCCCAGGTCATGAAGATGATTTACTGCTACGGACCTGCTGGAGACGTTGCGCACTGGCGGCAGGAATTGGACGGCACCCTTCCGCGCGCCGGAGTGGAAGCGCCACCCCTTCCCCCGGGGGCATACCCTCAATGCACCAGGAAACCCGAAGAATAGAAGGAGTCAGCATCATGCCAAGCACCCGGACACATAAAATCGGAATTATCATGAACGGCGTGACGGGGCGGATGGGAACCAACCAGCACCTCATCCGGTCGATTCTCGCCATCGCAAACCAAGGCGGCGTTCAAGTCAGTGACGGTGAAGTCATCATTCCTGAGCCGATACTCGTCGGGCGCAACGCGGCGAAGCTCCAAAAGCTCTGCGCCTCAACAGGAGTGGAAAAATGGACTACCGATCTCGACTCGGCCCTTTCAGACCCCAACTACACGGTCTACTTCGACTCGCAGACCACGAACCTCCGGGTTTCAGGAGTAAGTAAGGCGATTGAGGCCGGAAAGCACATATATTGCGAGAAGCCGACCGCTGGAACCACCGAGGAGGCCTACGGCTTGTATCAGCGCGCCAAACAGGCGGGCGTCAAGCACGGAGTCGTCCAGGACAAACTATGGCTGCCTGGACTTCTCAAGTTGAAAACCGTCAGCCAGACCGGGTTTTTCGGCCAGATTTTGTCGGTCCGCGGGGAGTTTGGCTACTGGGTATTCGAAGGAAACACCGTTCCCACCCAGCGTCCTTCCTGGAATTACAAAAAGGCGGAGGGCGGCGGCATCATACTGGATATGTTTGCCCATTGGCGCTATATCCTGGATAACCTGTTTGCGCCTGTAAAGGCGGTCTCGTGCATCGGAGCTGTTCACCTGGGACAGCGTTGGGATGAACAGGGGAATCCCTACAAGGTGGACGCCGAAGACGCCGCTTACGCCACTTTCCAGCTGGACGGCAACATTATCGCCCATTTCAATTCCTCTTGGGCGGTTCGAGTCAGGCGAGACGATCTACTGACGATCCAGGTCGACGGGACAAACGGATCGGCAGTCAGCGGCTTGCGCCAATGCTGGACTCAATCTTATGCCGCGACACCGAGGCCGGTGTGGAACCCGGACATCGAGAATCCGATCAACTTTTATTCGACCTGGACGCCGGTTCCTGAGTACCAGGTCTACGATAACGCCTTCAAGGCCCAATGGGAGCTCTTCCTGAAACACCTGGTTAAAGACACTCCGTTCCCCTGGGATCTCAGGGAAGGGGCCAAGGGAGTTCAGCTGGCCGAAAAGGCGATGGAGTCCTGGCAGCGGCGCTGCTGGGTCGACATCCCGGAACTGGCAAGGTAAGAGTCAAAACGCGTATCGACCCGAAAATCCAGGCGAAATTTGGTCGAAGCGGCGGTTGAGTGATGCGCCGTCTTGTGGCGAGTCGTGTCGAAACCCCGGTGGTTGAGTGAAGCACCCGCCTCGTGGGCGCGGTGTATCGAAACCCGCGCCACGCTGACGCACTCAGAACAGGTTAACATTCGGCAAGTTGCTGGAGAATGCCAAGAAGCTGTTGCTCTTCTTGCTCTTGTGTTATGGTACGCCCGCCCTTGTTGTTGCTGTTCATTATTCAAGTTCCTGAGGAGGTGCTACATGTCGTGCTTTCGCGTGGTTCCTGAGCGCTCCGCTCCTTGCTCATTGCCCACAACGTCTTTCTCCCGAAAGCTGGTATTGTTATTGCTCTTGGCCGCTACACTCACTTTTCCGGGAGTCGCGGCCACCAAGCCCGCGGCGACCCAAAACGCCAAGGACAGTCTCAAGGCTTACTGGCAGAGACACCAGACGAACCGAAAGGTCATGGCCGCGGTTGGAGATACCGTCGATTTCTTGACAACGACGGGCGAAATCCTGGCGAAGGCAGTCCCGGACGAGTGCTTCAATGGGATAGGCGCACCGTACGGGTCAGTACCCTGTACCACTGGTGTTCCCAAAGTCAATCAGGCGTATGTCTGGGGCATGACGAAAGCCGGCAACTCTGTCTGGTTCGGCACTATGGCTAATACCCACTGTCTTGTGTTGAGCCTTTTCCACCAATTCCTGGAACCTCACCAGACTCCGTCGTGGGTCTGCGAGTTCGGAGAAAGCCAGTTGGTGACGAATCCGACGCCTCCGGCCCCGGCTTTGCCAGCCGGCTTCGGAGATTTTCGGCCCCCGAAGATCTATCTGTACGACACGGTGGCGAAGACACTCGTCGATAAGAGCCCGACCAGCCCTGCCGACGCTGCGCGCTTGAAGCAGACTCTCGGTATCCGCGCGGCTGGGACACATGGCGGGGTG
>DAOTAI010000553.1:0-2900 GCA_035593865.1 Acidobacteriota bacterium | reverse complement strand
ATGCACGTTTTTGCGGGAGGCGGGGCCGAATACGAGGCTGAGTTTATGCGTTCGATCAAAGAACTACAGCCGGAAGACATTCAGCTTTTCGCGGACCGGTTCTTCCTGCAGGCGGGAGGTTCTCAATGAAGTTTGCGATCATGGCGGGAGGACAGGGGACACGATTCTGGCCTCTGAGTCGAGAAGCACGCCCGAAGCAGTTTCTCAAAATCGTCGGCACGCGCACGATGCTCGAGGAGACCGTTGCCCGGTTAGCTCCCCTGGCAAGCACGGAAGATGTCTATGTGGTATGTGCGCGGCGGTATGTCGACCTCGTCCGCAGCCAGCTTCCTGACCTTGGGCCGGATCAGCTGATCGTTGAACCAGTTCCACGCAACACCGCCCCCTGTGTCGGCTTGGCCGCGATTCATCTGAGGCGTCTCTTTGGTAATGTGGTAATGGCTCTTTTGCCAGCCGACCACTCGATTGGACGAGTCGACGAGTTTCATGACGTTCTTCGTGCGGCGGCCGACTTGGCACAGCAGGGCTGGCTCGTGACATTTGGCATTGAACCGACTTTTCCTTCAACGGGTTACGGGTATATTCACAAGGCCGACTCCATTCCGGAAGCCAAGGGAAGGCCCAGCTATCGTGTCGAACGATTCACTGAAAAACCTCCGTTGGAGAAGGCCAGGGAATTCCTGGCAAGCGGTGAATACTTTTGGAACAGCGGCATGTTCGTCTGGACGGTCGAGACAATCCTGGAGGAGTTCAGGCAGCAGATGCCGGAACTATATGACATCCTGCTCGAGATCGACCGTAACTGGGAGAGCTGGGACAAGCGGGAAGAGCTGTTTTCGCAAGCGCCCCGGATTTCGATTGATTTCGGCGTAATGGAGAAGGCCCAGAAGGTCGCCACCATACCATGCAAGCTGGAATGGAGCGACGTTGGCAGTTGGGGGGCAGTCAAAGATCTGCTATGCAAAGATCCCGCCGGGATAGCGTCCAATACGCGACTGATCCAGCACCGCAGCCGCGACTGCCTGGTCCATTCAACGACAGGCAAATTGGTCGCGCTAGTCGGTGTCGAGGAGATGGTCGTCGTGGAGACTCCGGACATAATCCTGGTCTGCAGAAAGGATCTTGCGGAGGATGTCAGGCACATCATCGAAGAATTACGACGTAACGGCCCCCGGGAGTACCTGTAGAGTTGTCAACGGGCTACTTCACGCCCATTTTCAGGCGCGGCTTGCGGCGGTTTTCCCCGGGTGGTAAAGTTACATCTTTTCAAACGCTTCGGGTTTGAGAATCAGGGGAGAAGTGTCACAGTGAGCGAGATTCTGGATGATCTCACGCGGATGAGTGAGCTGGACGAGCATGGAATTCTGAATATCCTCGGCCGGTTCGATCGTCAGATTGAAGAAGCGCTCCAGATTGGGTTGTCGTCCGAATTGCCGATTGAAAATGGGTCGTTTCGCAATATCGTTGTCTGCGGTTTGGGGGGGTCGGCAATAGGTGCTGACTTCTTACGGGCTTACCTGGGAAGGTCTTTGCGGATCCCCCTGCTCGTCAATCGAGCGTACAGCATTCCCGGTTTTGTGGACGAATCAACACTGGTGATCCTGTCGAGTTATTCGGGCAACACGGAAGAGACGCTCTCGGCCTTTGAGGAAGCTCGCGCCTCTGGAGCCAGGTTGCTTTGCATTGCTTCAGGTGGACAGCTCGAGAGGGTCGCTGAAGCGGCCGGGTGTCCCTGTATCAAGATCCCGGCGGGATATCCGCCGCGGACGGCAATCGCATACTCCGCCATCCCGATACTACAGGCCCTGACCCGACTGGGGCTCGTTCCCGACTACTCGACTGATGTCAGAAATTCGATCGAGTGGGTGCGACGCAAAATCAATCTGTTTGCCCCCGAATGTCCGGTGAACGAAAACCAAGCCAAGAGTCTCGCCCGGAGCTTGCATAGGAAGATCCCGGTGATTTATGGAAGTCAAGACCGTTTGGATGTCATTGCCGTACGGTGGCGTTCCCAGATTTCAGAAAACGCCAAGCAGTTGGCCTACTCTGCATCTCTGCCCGAGATGAATCACAACGAGATCGTAGGGTGGAAGCATCCGGGGCCCGCCCTTCGACAGGTTGTTCCTGTTTTTCTGCGTGACCGAGAGGATCATCCGCGCGTTCAAATACGGGCGGAGATAACGAGGGAAATGTTGGCCGACAAATCCGGCGCTGTCCTGGAATTCTGGACGGACGGCGAAAGCTGGCTGGAGCGGCTGTGGACGTTGGTTCTGCTCGGTGACTACGCTACTGTGTACCTGGCCTTCTTGAATCACGAAGACCCTTCCGAGATCGATGCAATTGAGGGGTTGAAGAACCGTTTGAAGGAATCGGCCTGAAGAGTCGTTACGATTGATTACCAATTGACTCCAGGTGATTGCGGTGATTCAATCGCCAATCATTGTCAATGTTCAACAGGAAGAGAGACATGTCCAGCTATCACGTTCTGGTAATGAGTGACGGAACAGGCGAAACCGCCTATCGGATGTTGAAGGCGGCGATGGCCCAGTTCCAGGAAGATGTTGTCATCACCCGCTATGCCAACATTCGAGAGAGGGAGCAAATCCGGGAGATCCTGAAGGCAGCCACAGCGGCCTCTTCCGAAGACACTCTGGTGGTCTACACGATTGTTAGTCCGGAATTGCGCTCTTTCCTGAAAGGACAAGCCGAGGAATCGAACATTCAATCGGTGGACCTTCTCGGGCCCCTGATGGATGCCCTGGCCGGGTTTTTCAAGAAACCGCCGGTCGCCAAGCCCGGACTGTTGCACCGCGTCGACGAGGAATATTTCAACAGGATCGACGCGATCGAGTATGCCTTGAGGCACGACGACGGACGGTCGATCAAGGACATCGAAACAG
>DAOTAI010000050.1:0-17580 GCA_035593865.1 Acidobacteriota bacterium | reverse complement strand
CCGAGCATTGCTAATCGCGACTATTGGGAGACCATCGATCGGTACAACACGCGGGTACTCGGCAGGCGATAAGGGAAGGGAATTCTTAAGGGAATTCTTAATGAATCAGGCGATTTGACACGAAGCCAGTTGGTCCGTGCTAATCGCCTGATTCTTTGTCTTGTCTTCGGATTGTCCTACCAAAAAGTCTCATCCATCTCGGCGCCGTCTTCGATGTACCAAACATCTTCGCCGTACTTCCTTGCGATCAGCATGTAAACCTTCTTGTGCTTATCCAGCTCGGTCTTTGGTACAGTCACGCGAAATGTCAGCTTCTGGTTCTGCTGGGGAACGTTAGGTCCGGTCAGGTGGAAACCCTGCACCGAAACCTTACTGATATTCCACCAGTTGGAGGCATATCCCTGCTCAAAGGAAGTCTCCTGTAAGCTTACGGGATTCCCGTCCTTCAGCAGTTCGAGTTTTATGCCTTCCAACTTGCCATTGGCGGGACCGAAGCCCACACGATACTCGCCATTCGAAGCGAAGTCGGAAAACTGTGCGCTGAAACTCACATTACCTTCCGGCATCGCCCGGATGACCGGGGCACTCATGACCGCTCGATCTTGCGCGGCCACGAACAGAAAAGAGGAAAGCACCACAGTCACAACAAGCAGTTTTTTCATATCAATCATTCCCCACATATTCGCGACCAAATAATACCACTTCCAGAAACGACCAGATAACAGAATCTGGACTCGTGGGCGGCAAAAGCTATTCGGGGACGGTGGACTCACCTGAAAATGTCCCGTTGCCGAACACCCTGCCCTTGGCCTATATCCTTAGTCCTACATGCTATACTGATCCAAATGCGGCGAATCAGTTGCTATCTGTTCGTTTTTTTTCTTTTCGGACTAGACTTTATCGCGGCCGCTTGGACAGATGCTCCCCGCCTTTCGGCCGTCAACTTTCTTCGTATTAATAAGGAAATCTGTACTGCTGGACAACCGTCACTTCAGGATCTGGAATTGCTGAAGGAGCAAGGGGTGAGGAGTGTTGTCAACCTGAGGAGGCCGGAAGAAGACCCGGAGGCGCAGGCAGAGGAGCGAAAGCGCGTTGAAGAACTGGGCATGAACTATTTCTTGGTTCCGGTTGATCCGTCGAATCCCCGGCCTGAGCAGGCGGAGGCATTCCTTAAAATTCTCGAAAACGAAGAAAACCGACCGCTCTTCATTCATTGCAGATCTGCCAGCCGCGTGGGCGCTTTTTGGCTTATCCATCGCGTGTTACACGACGGCTGGGACTGTTCACGGGCGGAGCAGGAGGCGCGACAGGTCGGTTTGAACAGGCCGGATCTCGCTGATTTTGCTATTAAATACATCCAAAAAGTAAAGCCCCAGGCTTGTGTTCAGTAACGCCGACAACGGGCGAGCAGTGCGGCAGAGGTGCGACATGAAGGCAATACGTGTACATGAGCCAGGTGGACCGGAGGTCTTGAGATTCGAGGAGGCTCCCCTCCCGCATCCAGGTCCAGGCGAAGTCCTCGTGGAACTCCGGGCAGCCGGCGTGAATTTCATCGACACCTACCACAGGAAAGGGCTCTACAAGGTCAATCTCCCCTTTATCCCTGGAGTTGAGGGTGCCGGCTTGGTGACAGCGGTTGCACCCGATGTCACTCAATTCAAGGTGGGGGATCGCGTTGCCTATGCCATGGCTATGGGGTCATATGCGCCTCAAGCCGCTGTGCCGGCAGCCAGACTGGTCCACCTGCCGGCCGAACTCGACTTTGAGGCCGGCGCAGCCGCAATGCTTCAAGGGTTGACCGCGCATTACCTGGCGCGCAGCACTTTTTCCCTTCAGCCTGGCCATGTGGCCCTGGTTCACGCCGCTGCCGGCGGAGTCGGACTTCTCCTTGTTCAGATAGCAAAGCTCCTGGGTGCCACCGTCTTTGGCACTGTTTCCACCGAGCAAAAGGCTGAACTTGCGCGCGAGGCCGGGGCCGACTATGTCATTGTCTATACTCGCCAGGATTTTGAGACAGGAGTCAAGCGGCTCACCGACGGTAAGGGAGTCGATGTGGTCTATGAATCCGTGGGGAAAGAGACTTTTGAAAAAAGCTTGAACTGTCTCAGGCCTAGAGGCTTCCTGGTTCTCTACGGCCAATCGAGTGGTCCTGTACCCCCTTTTGACCCGCAGGTTCTTAACGCCAAGGGTTCGCTCTTCCTGACTCGTCCTAGCCTGGGACATTACACGGCAAGCCGGGAGGAACTTGATTCCCGCGCAGCCGATTTGTTCGACTGGATCGTACGCGGTCAGGTTAAGCTTCGAATTGGCGGCAAATACCCGCTGGAAGACGCCGCTCGAGCTCACCGGGATCTGGAAGGGAGAAAAACAACCGGAAAGCTTCTGCTCATTCCATGATGATTGGCAGTTAAAGTATGAAATCGAGCCAGATCAGGTCGAGAACCTGACGTCAGGTACGAGCGGCTGTTACAGACCGGAAGGGATATGAACCGACTTGCACTTTTTTTACTCATTTTCGTGCTCTGCGGCGCTTTCGTGATCCAAGATGCCACGCCCGCAGAGAAAAAAATCCTGCTGACCTTCGAGAATATGCCGGCGACCAAGCCGCTGGGCTTCTGGAGTCCCAGGGAGATCAGCAACATGATTCTGCGTGCTTTGGAAGCCAACAAGATCAAGGCCGTCGGCTTTGTTGTGGGAGAGAAGATAGAGGAGGATCCAAGCAGTTTCATTGTGCTCGAAGACTGGGCGTCCAGAGGGCACATCCTCGGCAATCAGACGTTCGGGAACGTGGATCTGAATGAGTTGAGCGCGGAAGACTTCCTGCATCATGCCGCGGATGGGCAGAAACCAATCTGGGCCGCTTCTAAAAGATTCAAATTTAATTTCAGGTATTTCCGTTTCCCACAACTGCATGAGGGAAACAACGCCCGAAAGAGAAAAGAAGTGCGCCAAGCCCTCCTCAATGGCGGCTACCAGATCGTGCCCGTCACCGTGAAAACCTCTGACTTCCGCTTCAATCGGCCTTTTATTGACCGACAGAAATCCCAGGCGAGTCAGGAGGATCTGAAGAGCTCCTACCTGCAGCATGTCGGTGAGATGCTGGATTACGCCGAAAAGCAATCGACCGCGGTTTTCGGCCGGCAAATTACTCAGATCCTCCAGCTGCGTGCCGGCATCGCCACTGGTCATTTCCTGGAGGATCTGATCAGCATGCTGCGGCAACGAGGTTACCAGTTCGTGTCACTTCCCGAAGCGCTGGAGGATCCGGCCTTTCAGACGGAGGAGACGTATGTCGGTCCCCTCGGCCTTTCATTTCTGGATCGGGTCGCCGCAACCCGGAGCTTGCCTTACGATGAGAAACACGGGGAAATCAATAACTTGGAAATAGAGAAAGTGCTCGGGGAAGAATAACAGTAGACAACTAATCACCAAAAGACCGGAAGGCGAGGAGACTCGACCTGTTCCGGTCTCTTGATTTTACGACACCTTCGAGCAGACCGCTCGATGCTCAAATGCTTCACGTTCCCCCCCTCGGGCAGGCTGCACCGATCGGGGGCGACGATTTCGAAGTCTGAGCAGAAACCGCAAAAGATGAAAGCAGTTTTTGTACTTTCTCGTTCCCGCACTTGGGACACACTATCTCTTCCGAGCGACCGAGCACGATCCTCTCGAATGTGGTCTGGCACTTGTCGCAACGGTACTCGAATATTGGCATAGCGAGATTATACTTCAAAATTACGCAAGCTCGCGCCTTTACAAGAAGGGCACGAGCCGAAATCGGAGGTGAGGCTATGAAACGCGCGTTGATTGTGCTTTGTTTTCTCGGTACTGCCATCGGCGCAGACGGAAGTTTTACCGGTGAACTTTGGAATGCCAACCGCGATATCTATAACCGCATTTTGGAACATCCCTTTTTGAAGGAATTGGCGGATGGAACGCTCAAGCGGGATGCTTTCGCTTTTTACATGATCCAGGACGCTCATTACTTGAGAGAATTTGCCCGAGCCCTGAACATAACGGCTTCTAAGGCGCCGCGAGAAGATTGGGCTGTGCTCCTGAGCACGCACGCGGCTGATGTTCTCAAGTCGGAGAAACAGCTGCACGAGAGTGTCTTCAAAGCGTACGGCATCAGTGAGGAGCAGGTCGCTTCGACAGAACCGGCCCCCGAGGCTTTCGCTTACACGAGTTTTCTCGTTGCCAATGCACACATGGGATCCTTCGGCGAATCGCTGGCGGCCCTGCTGCCTTGCTATTGGATTTACTGGGAAGTGGGCAAAGAGCTGAAAAAGCAGGGGTCTAAGGATCCCGTATACCAGCGTTGGATCGATGCCTATTCGGCCGAAGGGTTCGGGGAGTCGGTAAAAGCGGTGCTTTCAATAATCAATGAAGTAGCCAGGCAGGCCGATCCTGAACAACGGCGGAAGATGAAAGAGCATTTTCGCAGAACTTCCCGTTACGAATGGATGTTTTGGGACTCGGCCTATCATAAGCGGAAATGGCCGCCAAACAACTGAGCAGCGCCCGTCTATCAATGAGGGCGTGCAGGTAAAAGCTGAAAATTCAATCGCGGATGCCGCGCGGCTGAGCCTGAATTCCTCGACACTACCCGCGGCATCCGCACTCTCCAAAGCAAATTCAGCGGCTACACTTTTTCCGATGCCTTGGCTTTGGCCAGGGCCGGAACGTCCCGCCGTGCCGGTCCTTCGTAAATCTGACGCGGCCGCACTATCTTCTGCTCCGGGTCATTGATCAGTTCCTCCCACTGCGAAAGCCATCCCACGGTCCGACCGATTGCGAAGAGGACCGGGAACATGCCGGGGGGAAATCCCATGGCCTGGTAAATAAGGCCGGAATAGAAATCGACATTCGGGTAGAGTTTTCGGCTCTTGAAATAGTCGTCCTGCAGGGCGATCTGCTCTAGTTCGAGTGCGATGTCGAGAAGCGGATTTGTTCCGGTCACTTTGAAGACCTGGTCAGCCATGCGCTTGATGATCCGTGCCCTGGGGTCGTAATTCTTGTAGACACGGTGCCCAAAACCCATCAATCGAAACTCCCCCTTTTTGACACGCTCGATGTATTCCGGGATGCGTTCTTTCGTTTCTATCGTCCGCAGCATCTTCAGGACGGCCTCATTTGCCCCGCCGTGTAGCGGCCCGGCCAAGGCGCCCACGGCGCCGGCTGCGGCCAGATAGGGGTCGGAACGGGAACTGCCGATGCACCGCATGGCGCTGGTGCTGCAGTTTTGCTCGTGATCGGCATGCAGTACAAAGAGAACATCCAAGGCTTTCTCCAGATCCGGGTGAACCTCATAGTTCGGCTTGGTTCCGGAAAACATCATATGAAGAAAATTGCCCGCATAGTCGCGATCAGAAGGGAATACGAAAGGCAGATCGGACTGGTGCCGATAAATAAAGGCCGCCAGAGTGGGTATTTCCCCGATCAGGCGCACTATCTGGCGGCGACGGTTTGCGGGGTCCTCCACTTTGCCGGCTTCCGGGTAGCAAGCGGACAGCGCGGCGATCGCGCTCACCAGCATACCCATCGATTGATCGGTTTTCGGAAAGGACTGGATAAGGCGCACTATCGGTTCGGGAATACTGGCCTCATCTGCGATTTGTTCCCGCCACTCGCGATACTGGTCTTCCTGGGGCAGTTCTCCAAACAAGAGAAGATAGGCTACTTCAAGGAAAGAATTATGTTCTGCGAGCTGCTCGATGGGATAGCCACGGTGAAGCAAAATGCCCTTGTCACCGTCGATAAACGTGATTGAACTACGGCAACAGGCCGTGTTCATAAAGCCCGGATCGTAGGCCATGAGTCCGAAATCATCCGGTTCCACCCGGATTTTTCGCAAATCCATAGCCCTGATCGTGTCTTTTTCAATCGGGAGTTCGTAATCGCGCCCTGTTCGATTATCCTTGATTGATAGACTCTGTCCCATCCTTGTTACCCTTTCCCGAATCGATGACGGGTTATTGGTTGTTGATGATTCACTGTTTACGAGCACAAATCCAATCATTAATCATCGGTCATTAATCGTCAAATACATCTCGTTCAAAAAAGGTTCGTAGTTTTTCCGCCTCGAGCGTTACTTAATATATGAAAAACACCATGAAACCGAAAAAGAAGACCGAGAGCCAGGCGAGAAAAAGAGGAGTTTGTTGCCAGTGCCGTGGGAAGTACCAGCGAGCAATGATTTGGGTGCATCTGAAGCATTGCGATTGCCGAATGGTGGATGCCCGCTTCATCCATTGCCACTATGACAACGCTCCGTCGGCTTTTTTTCTTATGCTGACCAGCGAGGCGCATCCAGACTTCTGGGTTTGCCTGGAAGCACACGTTAATGCAACTTTTG
Organism: Acidobacteriota bacterium; assembly: GCA_035593865.1. Classification (GTDB taxonomy): domain Bacteria; phylum Acidobacteriota; class UBA6911; order RPQK01; family RPQK01; genus RPQK01. The sequence continues at coordinate 11,225 of DAOTAI010000050.1, read as the reverse complement.
CCGATCTCGAAGCGCAGATCGTGCAGTTGATCGCCCCTGGTCTTTCCCCTGAAGAAGATGAAAGCAGATTTCTTTTCTCCCAGGAAATCGCGGAAAGAAATGGCTGGGACCGCAACGATGACTCTCTGGATACCACGCTGGAAAAGGTAGTCAGGACAGGCGATCGCTTTTACTATTACATCGGCCCCGAAAACCCGCTGTTAATGACAATCCAGGTAGTAGAAGAGGTGGGAACATCCTTTTTGCACCGGCCTATTGACGTCGTCGCGCACTTCCTGGCCGAACAGCCCCAACCTGCAAAGACGATCATGTGAACTCGCGTCTGGCAGCCTGAAACAAGACGATTTTTGCTTGAGATGCGCAGACTGCCGCAACCGTGGCAGCCGCCTAATGCTCCCCAAATTCCTCGTCGTCCTATTGGAAGTCGCAGTGAGAAGCAATAGAATTCCGGTTCGGCGCCGCGGGGCGCCTTTTTTCGGGGAGGTTTGGAATGTACCGTTATTGCTTGTTCATCACTGTTTTCTTTCTGTCACTGTCCGCGCAATTCGGTTTCGCACGGCAATCCTTAAAGGACTATGGAGGCTACAAAGACCCGGCTCTTTTCACCAGGATGCCGCATTACTATCTGCCTAACAGCGGGTCCGTAGAAGAACTGCAGTATCAGGCTTATGAGTTTTACGTCACCAGCGGCAACAGAAGCGAGAAGAAGCGGATCGAAGGCCGCTTCAGCCGCCACACCTACGAGTATGACGAAAAAGCCGCCGGAGCGAGGCCGAGCAGCCTGCAGATCATTCGGAACTATCAGGCTGCGGCCAAACAAATTGGTGGGCAGATTCTTTTCGACGACGGCTCCCGCACGACAATTCTGTTTGAGAAGGAAGGAAAAGAGACCTGGGTCGAGGTGCTTCCCCGAAACCAGGGCTACCTTTACCACGTCCGGATGGTCGAAAGAGAGGGCATGAAACAGGATGTGGTCGCGAATGCGGACGTGTTCAAAGCGGGCCTCCAGCAGAGCGGCCACGTCGAAGTCCCCGGAATCTTCTTTGACACCGGCAGATCGGTGGTCAAGCCCGAATCGGACGCCGCCCTGCAAGAGGTGGCGAAGCTCGTGAAGTCTGATCCGTCGCTCAAGGTTTGGGTTGTCGGGCATACGGACAGCACTGGAACCGTTGAGAGCAACCTCAGTCTTTCCAGTGCTCGCGCCGCTGCAGTAGTAGAGGCCCTGGTGAGCCGGCATGGAGCGGATCCCAAGCGGCTTGCCCCGCACGGCGCCGGACCTTTTGCCCCGGTCGCATCAAATGACACCGAAGAAGGAAGGGCAAAAAACAGGCGCGTTGAACTGGTCAAAATGCCCTGACACCGTCAGGACCGGTGGTCGCGGCCACTCCGAGCGACAGAGGGCCGCGATCTATCGTCTCAAGCGCCAGAGCCTGCCATCATCCTGGCAGCGCCCTCGGCGGCTGTACTCCACAAAAGAGTCCGCGCAGACCGTCTTTTTCAGCGCTGGTCGGTTTTCGTCTTGATTCAAGAATACTACTCGCCAGGCAGATGTTGGGATTTCAAGCGTGCGAGCACGCCTGTCCGCGCCAGTAAACGCCTTGAAGCCTTGACCGCTGGTTTTCGCTGTCTGTAAACTGACGGCGCTTCACGGGGGCGCGCGGCTGGGGGCTTGGTTTTTATTTCGGAAAGGAGACTCGGTTCTTACCAGGAGCCGATGATCAAACATGAAAGAACTTTCATTCGAGAGTCCGCAGTTCCGCGGGATACGCCAAGAGGTGAGCCAGATCTTGCGGCGGGCGATTTTCGATGGGCTTTATGAGCCGGGGCAGCAGATTTATGAGGCGGAGGTCGCTAAGAAGCTGCAACTGAGTCGTGGTCCGGTCCGGGAGGCTCTTCTCCAACTGGAGAAGGAATCGCTGATTGTGAGCGTTTACAACAAGGGCTGGTTCGTGATCCAGCTGACCCCGGAGCAGATTACAGAGATCATCAGCATGCGCGTGGTGCTCGAAGTCCTTGCCCTGAAGATGGCTCGAGAAAGGGTAAACAGCCGCCAGTTGAAGAAACTGATCCGCATCCAGGAGTCGATGCTCGAGCTGTTCCGGAAGGAAGACTACACGGGCGCCATTCAGCATGATTTTGATTTCCATCGCGCAATCTGGAAAATCGCGGGACATGCGGTGCTTGAGGAGAGTGCCACCCGCCTCACGACTCCCTATTTCGCTTTTCTCAAGATGTTAAAGATCCGTACGGGTTTCCGCATGGAGAGCTTCTACGAGGGTTTGGAGAACCACCAGGCGATGCTGAACTACCTGGCGGGAGAGACAGATAAGAGCGCCGAATGGTGCGTTCGGAACCACTTTGAGCCGCTCACCTATCGGGACTGGAGCGTTCTGCTGGACAGCATCAGCAAGTAAGCGGCGAAGCAGCCCGGTGACGCGTGTTGACACCGGTGACCCTGAATCTCTAAAATCGGTTATCGATTATGGAGCTGGAACCCGTACGCGACTCTTCTTTAAGCGCTCAGTCTTTTGAAGTGCTAAAGAGTGCCATCTTTTCCGGAAAACTCAAGCCTGGCGAAGTTTTGCGCGAGATGTCACTGGCGCGGGCACTGAATGTCAGTCAGTCAACCGTGCGAGAGGCGCTTTTCCACTTGGAGCAGATGGGGCTCGTTGTTCGAATGCCGAACAAGGGGACTCGGGTCAAGACGCTGTCGCGGGAGGAGTTCGTCAACCGTTTTTCGATTCGCATCCGGCTGGAAGAGATGGCCATGATTGAGGCAGCCGCTCGAATGACCGACGAGGATTTCGAGGAGTTGGGCCGCCTCGCAATGGAGACAGAGAGGGAGGTCTTGCGGAACGATTACCAGAAGAGCGGCCAGGCGGATCTCCGGTTCCATCAATATATCTGGCGAAGGTCGGGGAATCCCGAATTGTTTCGGATTCTGGAAGAACTCACGGCACCGCTTTTCGTTTTTTCCCTTCAGGCCTATCAGCAAACGCGTCGAAGCCTGGCGGCCTCGGCCCGCTCCCACCACGACATCGTGGCGGCTCTGCGCACCAAGGACCCGGATGCAATTCGCGACGCGATTCAGAAACACACCTCAGCGCACTACCAGCGTTTTCTGGAAGCCGAAGCGGCTTCATTGAAGCGCGACGCCGACGCTTCGGCGAATGCGCCCGACGGGGGCATGTCCCGAGCAAAGGGCGGCCGCCTTTCGGTGGATGACGTGCAGGTTTGAATCCAGCGGCCTGCCCGACCCTGCGGCTGGTCGCCGATAGCTGGAGTCTGGCGCCCTGAAGCAGTGATTCACGCGCTCGAGACAGCTTACCATTGTCTTTTCACAGCAGTCGCTCCTCGGAGCGTGACGCACCCGGGCTTGACCCGTCGCTTCCAGCACTCGCTTGGTTCCAACCCTGCGATACTCTAAGAATCCTACTTACTCGCGACATAACAATCCGGAACTCGTGACACAATAATCCCGAGGTGCGAAATGAACGTGTCAAGGGCTCTAAGCCTCCTTCTGCTCTTATGCTGTTTGCACGCCAGCTTAAGCGCTGGCGAGACCCGGAAAGTCGTATTGGTGACCGCGGATGGACTGAGATGGCAGGAAGTGTTTTCCGGCTTTGACAAAACTATAGCTGACGGGAAACAGGCCATAGCACTCGCGAAAAAGTATGACGCGCCTACGCCAGAGGAACGACGAACCAAGCTGCTTCCCTTTTTGTGGAAGGAGGTCGTGCCGAAGGGCGTTATCTTAGGAAACCGTGATAAGGGAAGTCAGTTTCGCCTGAAAAACCCCCATCGCTTTTCCTATCCGGGGTATGCCGAGATACTTACAGGACAGTACGTAGAGGCGGTGAAAAGCAACGATCCGGTACGGATTCCCCGAGAGACCGTGCTGGAATACGTGGCTCGCGCAATGTCCCTTCCCTCGACAGGCGTGGCAGCTTTTGCTTCGTGGAATATCATTTATTTCGCTGCCTCAAAGCAGGAAGGCGCGGTGGTGGCGAACGCCGGCTATCGGCCTTTGCCGCCGGACCTCTTAAAAGGACCTCTTGAAGCCTGGAATCGGCTGCAGTTCGACATCCTGACTCCCTGGGACTCGGTTCGCGACGACGCGGTGACGTTCGAGCTTGCACATGAATTTTTGAAGGAACACAAACCTGCCTTGCTATTCCTCGGTCTGGGGCAACCCGATGACTGGTCCCATGAGGGACGCTATGACCGGGCTCTGCAGTCTATTGAGCATTTCGACCGGTGTCTAGCCAGGCTCTGGGACACTCTTCAGAGCCTGCCCGAGTATCGGGACAAAACGACGCTGATCATTACCACAGATCATGGACGCGGCTCCGGCGCCAAATTGTGGCGGGATCACGGGGAAAAAATCAAGGAGGCCGAGTACGTCTGGCTGGCAGCCATGGGACCAGATACCCCGGCCCGGGGTGAATTCTCGTCCGGCACCTACTTTCAAAGCCAGACGGCTGCCACTGTTCTCGAGTTCCTGGGCCTCGACTGGAAGGATTTCAACCCGGCAGCAGGAGAACCGATCGAGGTGCTGTTTAAGTAAGGAAGAAACTTAAAGCAAAACTCGAAAGCTGGCTGAAGAGCAAAGGCTGCTCGCTCACGGCGCAACGGTCCGCCCCCTGGGCCCCTCTGATTGTTTCGCAAGGCGTCTACACTCCTCTCTTATCTACAGAACGGGGACAATGACCGGCCGGTGTTAGGGCGTTCCAACCAGATTTCCTGTTGACAGTTGACCGGACGGTCAGGTACGGTGTTCAATGTCGATTATCGATAACAGCTGGAAGAGGGAATGGAATGTTGACTGCGGGTTTGCTCTGCTGGCTCCTCTTTGTCAATCCGGGAGGGGCCCGGGATGAGGGAAAGGCGAAGGGTTTTATTCTGTCTTCGTCCCCGGTTTACATCCACGAAAATGGAGATCCCTACGACCTCGAAAACCGGTTCGGTTTTAATCACGCGCCTAGCGTGACTACACTCCCAGACGGCCGCCTTATGGCCGCTTGGTTTTCCGGCCCATATGAAGCATCAGTCCATCAGGTGATCCTCGGGTCGTTCTCCTCTGACGGCGGTTTGAACTGGACTCCCGCCCGGGTCATACAGGACTGGCCGCACCGGTCGGATTTCGATCCCGCCTTTGTGATCGATGGATCGCGAGTCTGGCTTTTCTTTTCAGTTGGGCGACACAACCGGTATCCGTTTGTTCAGAACGAGAAGAAGCACGTTGGCCCCGACTCTTTTAGCACCTACTATCGGCTTTCGAACGACTCCGGGCAGAGCTGGTCGGAGGCGCGGCTGGCGGCGGAAAGAGTCTTTTGCCGGAGTAACGGGATTCGGCTCTCTTCAGGCGAGCTCCTCGTGCCGATTTACCGGGTCCCTTCGTCAGGAGGTGTGCTGAAGTCATCCGACGGGGGGAACAGTTGGCAGGCATTCGGGAAGATCGCGACCGAAACAGGGGGAGGAGAACCGGCGGTTGCCGAACTCAGCGATGGCCGGATCATGATGATTCTGCGTACCCGGGACGGCTTCCTCTGGAGGTCGTTCTCAAGCGACCGGGGAGAAACCTGGTCGGCCCCGGAAAACACTGGGATCACGGCAGCGGCGTCTTCGCACGCACTCTTACGCCGCAGGAATGGCGACTTGGTCCTGGCACACAATGATTCGAAGCCGCCGGCCCGGACCAATTTGACTGTACGGGTTTCCTGCGATGACGGACAAAGCTGGGGTGAGCCCTTGAAAGTTGCCGAGGTGATGTTGCCCCGGGAAGGAGAGGAGGTTTGGGGGAGGCAGGTATCCTACCCATCACTGACCGAAACGGCGGACGGGACAGTGGTTGTGGTTTGGACGCGAATTGTGCTCTCGGACAGGGAGCAGTACGGGGATATCTGGTCGGCGCGAGTGAAGGTCGACTGATCGGCGAGTGCGCCTTTTTGCCCTGAAAGTCTGCTCGGAAAGGGGCGCTCGCGGGAAGACGGAGTTCGCAATTGCTCAGCTTTTGGGATGTTCTCATTATAGTCATCTACCTGTTTTCCAGTGTCCTCGTCGGCGTCTTGTCGCGAGGCAGGCAACGGGATTCCCAGGATTATTTCACCGCTCGTGGAGGCCTGGCCGGCGTAGTCGGTTCGATCCTGGTCGGGTTGAGCATTGCCTCCGCGCTGTTTAGCGGCATCAGTTTTCTCGCTTATCCGAGTGTCGTTTATGGGCACGGTCCGGCGCTTCTCCTCGGTCTTTTTTCATATTTGGCAGCGTGGTTGGTGCTGCGTTTCTGGTTCTTGCCCCGCTACCTGGCCGGGCCGGTTAAGCATCCCTACCAGGTGATCGAGACTCGATTTGGAAGCCACGCTCGACTGGAGGCCAGTGTGTTGTTCGTACTGCTGCGACTGGGCTGGCTGGCGACGCTAATTTTCGCTCCTGCCCTGGCCGTCATGGCGGCCGGCAGACTGGAACCGGGCTGGTTCTGGCCGGTAGTGCTCGTGATCGGCCTGGGAAGCACGGCTTACGCCACTGTCGGCGGTATTCGGGGGGTCATTTACACGGACGCGCTCCAGTTCCTTGTGATCACCGCCGGCCTCGCGCTGACCGTCGGGCATGTCCTTACGCACCTCCCGACATCGCTGGCCACCGCCTGGAGCGGGCTGGCGCAGTCTGGGCACCTGGATCTGTTCGACTTTTCTTTTGACCCGTCGTTGACGTTCACCTTCTGGGCGATTGCCATCGGGTTCAGCTTGAGCAACATTGCTACCTACGGTGGTGACCAGATGATCATGCAACGCTACCTGGCCGCCGGAAACATCCGGTCGGCAAGCCGGTCGTTCACCGTCAACGCACTCGGCTCCAGCGTGATCATTCTGCTGCTTTCCTTGGTCGGGCTCTGTCTGGCCGCCTGGTATCAGGCGCAGCCGGATCCGCTTCTGCCGGCGAAAGCTGACCAGGTCTTTCCGTATTTTATTGCGACACAGCTGCCGACCGGGGTGGTGGGCCTGCTCCTGGCCGCCCTGCTGGCCGCAACGATGAGCAGTATGGCGGGAGGAATCAACGCTTTGGCCGGATCCTTCACGTTTGACTTCCGGTCATCGCGGCGGGATAACGACGATCCACGACGGCAGTTGCGCTTTGGGAGACTGACGAGTCTTGTGCTGGGTCTTGCCGCGACTGGAATAGCGGGTGTCGTTGGATCGCTGGGATCAATTTTCGAGATCATACAGACTCTTCTTGGTGTGTTCCTCGGTCCCTTGTTTGCCTGCGTGCTGCTCGCCCTGACCACTTGGAATATCAGCCGGCAGGGAGTCCTGATTGCGATGCCCGCAGGCGTGCTGGTCGGAGTGCTCCTTGTCTTCAGCCCGGTTTCGAGCCTTTGGATCTCGCCGGCGACGTTCCTGACGAGTCTCGGAGCCGCTTTAGGGGGTACGATGATCGAGCGGGTCTTCGGCCCAACACCCCTGGAGCGCCCGGTTGAGAGGTCATCAAACGAATAGGAATGAAATTGCTTATGAGTGGCTTCACAGAACGATTTCACCGTCGTCGTTTGTTTGGTGCACTGGCCGCCGCGCCGCTTGCCGCTACGGGCGGTTGTGCAGCCAACGAGCAGGACAGAAGGCAGGAGGCGATCGATTTCCCACGCTCATTTATTCACTATGTCCCGCCCGACGTCGACATCTGGGTCCGGATTCAAGCAGACTGCCGCGGCGAACTCTTCGATCGAGGCACGGGCGCTCGGGATCAGTACGTGTCGAGCGTTCGCGTCCAGACCGGGTTACAGGGGGGCGCCGATGCCGGCTACGATTTTTGGTTCATTTTCGGCGAGCGCAATTTCTACACCCGCCGCTCGCATGTCTCGCACTATAGCCGCAACCCGTCGGTCCGACCCATCAGCTATTTCTCCTCGAGCGGAATTCACTTTATGAGGCGGCCTGCACGACTGCTCTCAACCGGGAGCGAAATTCGAGACGCCTTACGGAGTTGGAAGGAAATCACTGCCCGAACGGAGTTCGAGAGCACAGATCACGAGCGAATTCACGCTGTCGAGTATCCGGTCAAGTGGGCAGACGGCAACGACGACGGCACATTCCGTGTGGAGACAGGCCCGGTCGTGCTGCTTGACCCGGACAAGGCTCGGCCAGGCGAGGATCCCGCCTTCGACGATTTCCTGTGGGCCTACTTCGATCTGAGAAGTTTTGACCAGGCGCGCATTTTCGTGGAGCAACCGACGTCGATTCTGGCGGGGGCAACCTTTGAGAACGAGGACCGTCAGAATCCGCCTCTGTCCGAGCAGCAGGTACAGAGCATCTGGGAGAGGCTCGTCCGAGGTTGGACGCCACCCGTTTCGGGCGAGAAGCTCGAGGAGTTGTTCTCGACCCAGCGATTCTCAAAGACTATCGTTAAGCGCGTCCGGACCACTTTCTGGGCGCTTGATTAGAGGTGTTGGTTCACTCAACCGTGGAGTTTCACGCGCGTCTTGCGGCCAGGCCTCCAGCAGCGATTGTCGGGCCGCAGATCCGCTTACCTTCTCCCCGTTACCTCCGTCGGACGCAACGCTTCGACAAAATCCGATAATTATCGATAGACAACTGTTGACAATATGGCGAGCTTCGGGTACGGTCTTATCGATAATCGAAAGGAGTCGCGAGTGAGGCGGGAAGAGCCGACCCCAAAGGCGGAGTGGGACGAATTCCAATACGACAACGTGGGCTCGGGATCATATCGATCCGCTCCAATAGGGCGCTGGCTGTCGGCGACCGGAAAAAGCCGTTGCTCGACCTTGCTTCTTCTCGCCCTCCCCCTCTTTTTCCTCTTCCCGGCGGCTGGTTGGGGAGCGAATACACCGCGCCTTCGCGTCCTGGTCCGCTCAAACGTGTTTGCCCATCCGGCCGCCGATCCCTATGACCTTAGAAACCTTTACGGCTTCAATCATGCCCCGAGCGTCGTCAGCCTGCCCGACGGCCGGCTTATGGCGGCCTGGTTTTCCGGTCCGTTTGAAGCCTCCGTGCATCAGGTGATCCTGGCCTCTTTCTCGTCGGACGGCGGGATAAACTGGACGCCTGCGAAGGTGCTTCAAGACCTGCCCCGCGTCTCGGACTTCGACCCCGCGTTCATAGTGGATGGCACTCGCGTCTGGTTCTTCTACACCGCCGGGCGACACAACAGATACCCGGTCGTCCGGGACAGGGAACTAGCGATCGGCGTGCCGTCATTCAAGCTCTTCGCCCGACACTCGGAGGATTCGGGGCGCAGCTGGTCGGAGCCGCGCTTGATCGAGGAGGCGGTTTTCAGCCGCAGTAACGGGATCAAGCTTTCGACCGGAGAAATGCTTTTGCCCCTTTACGAGATTCCCTCTCGCGCAAGCGTGCTGCGTTCGGTCGATGGTGGGGCGACCTGGAGCAGGCACGGTGAGATTGTCACCCCGGCCGGGGCCGGCGAGCCTTCCCTGGCGGAGATCGGATCCGGCCGGATCCTGATGGTGCTGAGAACAACTGACGGGTTCCTGTGGACGGTCTCCTCCAATGACGGTGGGAAGTCCTGGGATGAGCCGATCAGGACTATGCTTCGGGCACCGGCCTCCTCGCATTGCCTTTTTTCTCTCAAGGACGGCCTGCTGCTTTTGGCCCACAACGATTCGCCCAGTGTTCGCTCGCCCCTGACGCTGCGCCTTTCGGTAGACGCTGGCCAGACGTGGCAGGCCCCAATAGAACTGGCAGCTGTTTCCATTCCCACGAGCGGAGACGAAGTCTGGAGCCGCGAGGTCAGTTACCCTTCGATAGCTGTGAACCGCCGCGGACAGGTAGTTGTCGTCTGGGCGAATCTGACAATTTCCGATACCGAGCAATACGGAGATATTGAATCGATGGTGCTCGAAATCAACCGTTCCGGGGGCAGAACAACGGAGAAGGACAGATGAGCGTAACTGAAGCTTCCCCGAGGTGGAGGGCCATTCAATCAGTGGTTTTGATCGCGTGGGTGGGTCTGCTTCACGCCGGCGCAGTTTCGAGCGACATCGAGTGGGCGGGGGATGGGAGCTATAGACTTCTTGTCGAGGTCTCACCCGTGGCGCCGGATGGGAGAGGACGAGACGAGTTGCCTGCGGAACTGGAGATCGACTTCGTCGGCGAGTTGAGGCGGCTCGGAGAGAAGCGCTTGCCTGACCTCGGTTCACTTCAAGTCATCAGGTTCGACAGGGCGAGCGGCCGTCCGCTGGCATATGACAATTACGCGTACGGGCGGGGGCCCTACGACCGTCCCTTTCGTTGGTATGACTCCGCCGTCCCCTACGATTTCCCGGAGTTCATGGGATCTATCAACCAGACCGGCGGCCAGATACGGATGAAGAACCGAATTCGGGGCGGCTACTTCTACAACGTGGTGGGCGACTGGCGCAAAGGGCGGCTTGCCTGGACGCACGAGCAGGAGGGGACGGAGCCGTCGTACTATGCGGTTTATTTCGATTTGCTGCCGTCGGATCAGAAACTGCGCCAGAGCCCTCCCGCAGGCTGGCTGGGTGACGGGACACCCCGGCGTGAGCCCCGTGGAAAGACGACCACAGGGGCCAGTCATGTCTGTATCGATATTGACGATTGGAACGGAGACGGGCTCCTCGACCTGGTTTTTGGCGAGGACTACGGGCATTTTTTCTGGTTTCCAAACGCCGGCAGTCGCAAAGAGCCGCTTTTCCCCGGATACCATCTGGTTCTTGATGCTGCCGGAGTGCCGCTTGACACTGGTTTCGCGCTGGTACCGCTGATCATCGACTGGGATGGGGATGGGCGGAAAGACGTGCTGGCGGGCGCTCATTGGAATCGGGTGGTTTATTTCCGCAACGAAGGTACGAACGCCGACCGCCGACTGGTCTACAAGGGGTTTGTGGAAATAGACGGGAAGCCGATGGCGCTTCCGGTCTCGCCCCTTGTGTTTGGAAGCCCTGAGATCTTCAAAGAGGATTACTATCCCGTGCTGGCTTCGGCCGACTGGGACGGCGATGGTGATCTGGACCTGCTGGCGGGGGGATATATCACCGGCAGGATTTACTTCTACGAGAACATTGGGCGCAACCTTGACGGCACGCCGCGGCTGCGGCTTGCAGGGCCGCTGGAGGCCGACGGCAAGCCTTTGAACGTCGGAGAATGGTGTGCCTCACCCTATGTGGCCGATTTCGACGGCGATGGTGACCTGGACCTGATCTCCGGGCGTTTCAAGTGGAAGTCCCCCGACCGGGA
>DAOTAI010000552.1:0-2927 GCA_035593865.1 Acidobacteriota bacterium | reverse complement strand
CTGCGGAATCAGAAAGAAGAAATAGTCGAAAACCGTCCAGTAGGAAACATTATTTCGGACGATATCGTCCATCAATTCGAAAAACGTAAACAGATAGAAGAGCGACATGCAGATCACGAGCGTTGGGACCAGGTAGAAAAGGAAGTTGCGAAGCATGTAGAGGTCCACAACGCGAGTGAGTTGGACGCACACGGTACATATGTCCCAGAATTTCCTCCCCAGCGAAGTTATCACTCCGCGGAACAGTCCCCCGATTCCGCGAACGATGAGGCCGACTCCGCGGCCTGCGAACGAGACCACACGGTTGCCGAGTAACTTCTCAAGTACCAGGCTCTCGCGCGAGGCGGCATAGAAGGTCAAGGCCGCTAGACCCGCGAGCAGGATATTGCCGCTCCAGCCTCCCAGCCACACCGGGATAATGCCCTCGGTCGCAAGGCTTCTCCCCATATCAAACATGACGAAATAAGTGAACGCGACAATGATGCTGACGATGAAGCCATAGGCTCGTCCTGCTTTTGGTCGACTGATGCCGAGGGTCACGGCCAGTACGGCGAAGACCAGTGGAGCCAGCGGAAGTGAGATGCGGCCGTGCAGTTCAACGTCGTTAGCCCGTTGCTCCTGTCCCTGGCCCCGGCCCCGATCGTTCCACAGCTCCACGATGTTTTTGTCCTTCGGCCGCTTGGGCTTGGAAAAGGCGGTTTCCATTTCGGGCAGAGGAAGCAAAACGTCCTGAGTTCCGAAACGGGTCAGGCTGTCTTGCTCGGGGGTCGCCTCTCGGGTCTCATATATGGTTCCGTCCTCGAGGTGAAGCTGCACACGGCGTCCGTCTTCGCTGGTGATAAGATCGCCTTTGCCGGCAAGGATGATCCGTTTCTCGCCGTTCGCCGCGGTATGAACGAAAACGCCCTTCCAGCCGGCCGTACGCAAGTCGATATCCTGGACGTAGAGAATCGTATTCGGGATCTCCTCGTTGAAAACCCGCGGCTTGATTTCCGATCGCAGGGGTCTCAATCCCAGTTCGTGGCTTATGCGACGCAGGTTCCAGTTGCCTTGAGGCAGTAGCAGGCAGGTAAAAACGGCGGTGATTACAGCGACAAGGGCGGCGACCCGGATGACCGGCCTAATCATCTGCCAGATGCTAACGCCGCCGGCGCGCAAAGCGATAATCTCGCTGTCGCTTGAAAGCCGGCTGAATCCAATCAGAGAACCTATAAGGAAAGCAAATGGAATACTGAAGATCAGGACACTGGGGAGGATATAAACGACGATCTGGATGACCGTGACAGTATCGGCGCTTTGCCTGATGATCATCTCCGCCAAACGGCCAAACTCCCTGGTGAAAACGACGAAAGTCAGAACCAGCAGGGTAATCAGACAGGGCCCGGTGATTTCGCGGTAGAAGATGCGATTCAGCCGACTGTTTTGCATTCTCCGAGCATTTTATTCTAACTCAGCCTGCCCGAACCGCGTCGGGCACTTCGAAAGCTGGACCCGCAGAGAGAATCAGGGAGTTCGCCGGGGCTCCAGGGTCCGGAACCTTGCAACTCCGTTCTGGTTTTTTTATCTTGATTGGCAGATATGATGACACGAAGAGTGGTTTTCGCTTTAGTGCTCGGAACGTTCCTTATACCCGTTCTGTTGGCGACTGCCCAGGACGATTCCGAAGTGCCGAACAAGCCGCGTGATCTCAAGGCCACGCGACGCTATGACGGTGCAACGGCCATCGCTGTGCTCGAGTGGCGAGAAGATTCGGACAACGAATTGGGTTTTGAAGTCCTGCGGTCCGACAACAACCAGGATTACCGTGTGGTAGGGATGGTTGGAGCGAACACCACCCGATACGAAGACAGGATCGGCAAGTACATCACCGGCGCCTTCACCTATAAAGTCCGGGCTTTCAACCAAGCCGGCAAAAGCGAGGATTCCAACGTCGTTTCGGCGTGGTTCTAGCCGGGCGCTTCGAGCGTTAGACCTCCCAGTGCGAGCCCTTCAGTCTTCAGATCCACAATCCACTATAATATCGCATGCTCCCAAGAAGTCTTTCATTTAACCTGGAGCCCACGTTCCGCTGTAACCTTGCTTGTCCCATGTGTCCACGCTTTTCAAGTGAGGATCCCCAACTGGACATGACGATCGCAACATATGAGCGGATATTGGAGGTTATGCATCTGGCTCATACTGTTGATTTTACTGGCTGGGGGGAACCGCTGCTGCATCCGCGTATTTTCGAGATGATCCGGGCCGCGAAATCCAAGGGTTGCTTGACCAGCATGACCTCTAACGGCACTGCACTGAATGAGAGGAATTGTGCCCGTCTGCTTGAATCAGGATTGGACCGCTTGGCTGTTTCCATAGACGGAGTTCGACCTGAGACTTACAACTCCATCCGTGTCGGCTCTGATTTCCAACGAGTCGAGAACAACCTGATCACGCTTTCGCGAATGATCGAACAGCACAAGAGCAAGCTTGAGCTGGCGATTGCCTATACTCTACAGGAAGCGAACGCCGATGAGCTTTGTTTGCTTCTTCGCTGGATGTCGTCAATCGGCAGTCGGGTTCTGCACCTCAAACATCTGAATGCTGTCTCGAATTCCGCGGATTGGGAAAAGAGCTTTCTGAAGTATCGATTAGCGCCTGCGAACCAGAATCCGGGCCGCCTAGAAGAGGTTGAATTACAGATTGAGCGACTGATGAGGGAGTCACGGAGGGCCGGGGTGAGTGTGTTAATGCACTCGGAGCATCCCTTGACCTCTCAGTTACACGGCCGCCACTGCCTTGCGACCCCGCTTCAGTCGATTTACTTCTCTTATGACGGCAAGATCTCTCCGTGCTGTCACCTCGGTCATCACGTAAGGCGCTTCTTTGAGGGGCAGTTGTTCGCTGCTTCATCGCTCGTCTTGGGTGACATACGAACGCAGAGTCTCGAG
>DAOTAI010000551.1:0-2934 GCA_035593865.1 Acidobacteriota bacterium | reverse complement strand
ATGTACCGCAGCCCTTCCTGAAACCATTCCTCGGAAGTGCGCTCCGGTCCTGTGCGGCTGAAGATGCGGTTTGACTCCTCTATGACTTCATTCAGATCGAGCCGGAGCAAAACGCTACCCACCCTCGAATCCACAAAACGGTTCTTCTGCGTAACGATGATGCGGTCCTCGAAGACTGTCAAAACGCGATCGGCAAGGTGATCCTCGAGTGCCGACAGCCTTTCGGACACCTTCTCCAGCAGTTCAATGATCCGGTTGTCTTCGAGGCCGTGGTGCTCCAAACGGGGAATAACCTTCAGACTGACGATGTCGATAAAACCATAGAGGGGTTGACCTGAGTCTTCGTTCGCCGGAGACACGAACCCCCGGTTTTCCCACTCCTGAATCTGGCCTGGAGCTGCGCCCGCAACTTCGGCGGCTTCTTCTAATGAAAAATATCGGGATAAATACAGCTTGCTCGTAATTTCCGTAAACCTCGTGTGCTAGTATAGCACGCCGTCGGAGGTTTATTTTCGCGGATCTTGATGTATACGACGCGCTTACATTCCAATCGATTCTTTTCTTGCAACTTCGTTATACCCCGTCTGCTTGTTCTTCTGTTTTTCTCGATCTTGGTGGCGGCCGCCAACTCCGGTCGATGGACTGCGGAGTCAACAGAGGCCGTTCCTCGTCCCGAAGACGTGTTTGGATTCAAGCCGGGGGCAGACTACAAACTGGCGGACTACAGCCAGATGCTGGCCTATTACAGACAGCTTGATCAGGCGTCTGATCGAATTCAGGTCTTCAACATCGGTCCTAGCTGCGAGGGCCGGGAGATGATCCTGGCGGTTATAAGTTCGGAAGAGAACATGGCCGACCTGGAACGATACCGGCAGATTTCTGAAAAACTTGCCCGGGCTCGGATCGGTCCCGAAGAAGCTCGTGAACTGGTGCAGGAGGGAAAGGCGATCGTCTGGATTGACGGTGGACTGCACGCGAACGAAGTGGCTCATGCCCAGCACTCTCCCGAACTTGCTTATCGTCTCGTCACCGATGACAGCGACTCCATGCGTTATATCCGGGAGAATGTGATCCTGCTGCAGGTGCCTGTCCTGAATCCCGACGGTTTAGACCTTGTCGTCGACTGGTATAAAAGAAACCTCGGCACGAAGTACGAAACCAGCCCCTTGCCCCAGCTCTATCACAAGTACGCCGGACACGATAATAACCGCGACTGGTTCATGATGACTCAGCCGGAGACGCGCAATGCCAGCGTCCTGCTCTATCAGCAGTGGTTTCCTCAAATTGTGCTGAATCATCACCAGGCTCCGCCTTTTCCGGCGCGAATTTTCATCCCCCCGTTCACGTCGCCTGTAAACCCCAACATCCCGGAGTTGGTTTTGCACGGCATCGATCTGGTGAGTCACGCAATGGCCGGCCGCTTCCAGAGGGAAGGGAAACCCGGCGTGGTGAGCCGGATGGAATTTGACGCCTGGTGGAATGGAGGGCTCAGGACGACACCCTGCTTCCATAACATGATCGGCATCTTGGCTGAGACTGCCCTGTATGCCTATGCCACGCCTTACGAATATAAGCGAGAGAACTTGCCGAGAAGGTTTAAGAACGGGCTTCCAACTCTCGTTCCCACGGCGGATTACCCACGTCCCTGGCTCGGCGGGAAATGGAGGCTGTCGGATGCTATCGATTACATGCTGACCGCTTCTCTCGGTGTTCTTGAGGTGGCGGCGGAGTACCGGGAAGGCTTTCTCCAAAACATATACCAGATGGGATGCGATGCAATCGCGAAAGGGAAGCAGGAGGCTCCCAATGCTTACCTGGTTCCGGTCGCCGACCAACACGATCCGTCTGCTGCAATCGTGTTGCTCGAGGTCCTGAAATTGGGAGGTCTTGAGATCGAGCAGGCAGAAGAGCCTTTCGAAGTTGCTGGCCGGACCTTTCAGCAGGGAACCTATATTATTCGCACTGCCCAGGCGTTCCGTCCTTATCTGGTTGACCTGATGGAGCCCCAGAGATATCCCGAGACCCAACCGGGAGGCACGCAGGCACAACCGTACGACATGACCGGCTGGACTTTGCCAATGCAAATGGGGGTCAAGGTTTTCAAATCCGACCGTGAAGTGCAGGTGCGGACCCGGCCGGTGATCGAAGTGACCTTGCCTGAAGTCGAAGTGTTTGAACCTTTCCGTTATTACCTGGTGGACCGGCGCTGGAATACGTCGTTTACCCTGGTCAACTGGCTGCTGAAAGCGGGAATTTCCGTTTCTGTGCTTCGCGACAAGCTTGCCGTCTCTGGAACCGAACTTCCGCCGGGTTCCTTCCTGGTCCCCGGCCAGCAGGGGGATACGATTCACAAGCTGGCTTCCGAATTGCGAATTCCGCTTTTCGGTCTCGACTCCCTGCCGCCTGTGAGAGTCGACCGGTTGTTGCAGCCCAGGGTCGCCGTTTACAAACCGAGCAGGGCCAATCATGACGAGGGGTGGATCAGGTGGCTGCTGGACAAATACGAGTTTTCATATCGAAGTGTGCGGGAGGAAGACCTCCGAAACGCGGATCTCCGCCAGCTTTACGATGTGCTCGTCATACCCAGCGAATCGACCAGGCGACTGATCGAGGGACAGTCGGCGAAAACGATTCCGCCCCCGTTCAGTGACGGTATCGGGGCCGAGGGATTGAGAAACATTAAGCGATTTGTCAAACACGGCGGCGTCCTGGTGGCTTCAGATGCAACTTGCCAATTGCCGCTCGATTACTTCGGACTGCCATTTCGAAATGCCATCCGCAATCTGTCTGAATGGGACTTTTCTTGTCCTGGGTCCCTTGTGCGTCTCGAAGTAAACCCCTCGGATCCCGTGGCGTGGGGCATGGACCGGGAAGTCGCCGCCTGTTTCGTGAGGAGCCAGGCCTTTGAACCGATTCCCGGGCGGACGGGTCCCG
>DAOTAI010000049.1:0-17735 GCA_035593865.1 Acidobacteriota bacterium | reverse complement strand
CCGCCGCGGCCGTGAAATCCGAGAAGCGGCCGTCATTCTGAAAAAGTCTGCCGCCAGCCAGGATATCCTCGTCTCCGTCATTGTCGTAGTCAAAAGAAGTCAAGGCGTTTCCCGGAGTTGGCACTCGTCCCAAGTCGATCGACTGAAACTTACCCGACCGGGTCCCCCGGGCCGCGGTCAACTTCCCGCCGGCCTCCAGGAAGACGATGTCCCTCCATTCGTCGTTATTCAGATCCGTGACGATCACATTTCGGTTATTGAAAGGCCTGTCGAGGCCAAGCTTGACGGCGATATCCTCAAAAGTCCCTGTTCGCCGATTCGAGAGCAGCAGATTAGCCGCCCCGCTCTGGACGAGCAGGAAGTCCGTATCGTTGTCGTCATCAAAATCGAGCGGGAACAGACGATCGACCGATGAACCAGCTGGAGAAAGGCCGGCAGCGTCAACCGGTGCAAAACCGCCTTTTCCATCGTTTCGAAACATTTTCGGGGCGGAATCCGACAGGGCTACATAGAGGTCCAGGTCTCCGTCGTGGTCGTAATCGACCAACAGCAATTGGCGCACGCGGCTGGACTCCAGGGCAATATCGGACATGCGAGTCAGCTTGCCCGTTCCGTCATTGGCAAAAATCTGGACTGATCCCTTTCCCGGTACACATAAATCCTGATCTCCGTCAAGATCGAGGTCACCCCAGGCATGACTTGCTTCTTCGGCTACGATTTCGATACCAGGGGAAAAGGTCTTGAAATTCCCTGAACCATCATTCAGCCAGAAGGCAGGGGTCCTGCCGCGGATCAGGAACAGATCCGCTGACGAGTCTCCATTAATGTCCACCCAGGATGCACTCGTCGGCGCCCCCGACGCCCCAGCCTCAGCATCCAGTCCCGCAGCAGACGAAACATCGGTGAACCTGACACTGGAAGGCTTCGCCTCCGTCGCCTCCGGGACGACCTTGCGCTCCGGATCGACAATCTCTGTGTAGCGGCTCATCTCGAGCTCGGCAGGCATACGGTTGCGCGCATCCTGACCGCGCAGTTTTGTCAGCTGTTCTTTCTCCTCGGCGGCGATGTCTGTCTTGTCCAGCCTGACGGCGATCATCATGCGCCGGTAATGCGGCGCCACTTCATCGGGCAAAAGCTCTACTGCACGTGTTGCGAGATCCAGCGCCTTGTCGAGTTGCCCAAGCGATTCGTATACCACCATCAGATTGTATGTAGCATCAGGATCGGAAGGGTCGAGCTTCAACACTCGCTCGAACTCTTGCGCGGCTTTCGCCATATCCCGCTCACGTTTGTAACTGAGAGCAATGTTGTAAGCAGCATAAGGGGCGAGTTGAGGATCAATCTCCTCTCCTCGCCGCAGGTGCTGGCGGGCGCTCTCGTATTGCTCCATCTGGACCAGGACAATGCCGAGATTAATGTGATCGATCGCTGAATCGGGTATGAGCGCAAGAATGCGTTCGAAGGTCTTGGCGGCTTCAGCGTAGTTCTCCTCTTCGTAGTAAGCGCGCCCGACATTCCTGAGGCTGGCTGGCTCGTCTTCGCCGGCAAGAAACGCGACGTAGGCAAGTCCGGAAGTCACCACAATTCCGATGAGAAGACAGAATCTGGCGAGCAAGGATCCCTCCTCCAGTCGCCGAGATTTGAAGCTTGGCCAGAATGCACACGTCGGCGACTGTATGCACCACTACTCTAGCATCCAGTCCCTCTTCCGAACAGAGCCCTGTCGCTCAATCCGCGTGATCCGCGTTATCCGTCGCTCGATCCGCGGGTACACTCCCGCGGATATTACGAATGACGCGGATTACGCGGATTCCGCCGAGAGATCCGTGGATCCGGGCAAAAGGTCCTGCTTGTTGATTGACCGACTTCGGGGCTTCTTGTAGACTCGGCCTGTTTTTATTCACAATGAAATGGTTTTGCCGAGATAAAGGCGGAGGCTTCACATGAACGAGTTGATGACAATGGGGATCATCGTGGGCAATCGCGGCTTTTTCCCGGATCACCTGGCGAAAACCGGGCGTGAAGAGATGATTGCCGCTCTGAAGAAGGCCGGCATTGAGCCAATCGTATTATCGCCCGAAGACACCAAGCACGGGGCCGTTGTAACCCGGGAAGACGCCCGCAAGTGTGCTGAGTTGTTTCGTCAGAATCGAGACAAGATCGATGGGATCGTGGTTACGCTTCCCAATTTCGGCGAGGAACGTGCGATCGCCGATACTCTGCGGATGGCGGACCTGGACGTTCCGGTACTGATTCAGGCCACGCCTGACACGGCCGAACTGATGAACATCAAGTACCGGCGCGATAGTTTCTGCGGCAAAATGTCCGCCTGCAACAACCTGACTCAGTATGGCATCCCGTACTCGCTGACAACGCTCCATACGGTCCACCCTAATTCGGATTCCTTTAACAAAGACCTCCAGTGGTTCGCGGCAGTCTGCCGAATAGCCAACGGGCTGAAAAACCTCCGGATAGGGGCCATCGGGGCACGGCCCGCCGCCTTCAACACTGTCCGGTTCAGTGAGAAGATTCTCGAATCCAACGGCATATCCGTTGAACCGGTTGACCTGTCCGAAATCCTCGGCCGGATTAGCCTGATGAAAGATGACGATCCGGCGGCACGTCAGAAGCTGGAAGAAATCAAAGCGTATGTGCCGACCCAGGGGATTCCCGAGGAGGCTCTCCTAAAGATGGCAAAACTAGGAGCGGTCGTTACTCAGTGGATGCAGGAGACTGAAGTGGATATAAGTGCCGTACAGTGCTGGACTGCGTTAGAGACTTATTTCGGAGTCGTTCCCTGCACTCTCATGAGTATGATGAGCAACCAGCTCATGCCGAGTGCATGCGAAGTCGACATCTGCGGAACCATCGGGATGTATGCACTTCAACTGGCCTCAGGCACTCCGAGCGCGCTCTTGGACTGGAACAACAACTACGGAGACGATCCGAACAAGGCCGTCTGCTTCCATTGCAGCAACCTCCCCAAGCATTTCTTCCAGGACGTTCGGATGGACTACCAGGAGATCATCGCCGGCAGCGTGGGGCAGGCAAACACATTTGGAACCTGCGTAGGACGAATCAAGACCGGGCCGATGAGTTTTGCACGCTTTTCCACGGACGATCTCAGCGGAACAATTACGGGATACCTTGGCGAAGGGCGCTTTACGGACGATCCGCTTAGTACCTTCGGTGGGTACGGCGTGGTTGAAATACAGGGGATGCAGGATCTCCTTCGTTTCATCTGCGAAAACGGATTCGAACACCACGTTTCGGCCAACTTGTCCTCGGTGGCCGCACCTGTTTACGAGGCGACCACCAAGTACCTCGGCTGGGACGTGTATTGGCACCAGTAAGCTAGCGGCGATTGAGGGGGAAGGCGGCGCTGATTGAGTGACTTGCCATGGCGCGGCGAGTTGCATCCGCGCCACGGCTTCGCCCGTGGATTTGTGTTCTCAGGGAGGAACAAATGGCAATCGTAGCTGGTGTAGACTTTGGGACACTAAGCGTCCGTGTTTCTGTCGTAGACAGCAAGAGGGGTCGTATCGGGTCGGCGACTGCCGAATATCCCCTCTTTCGCAAGAAAGAAGATCCGAACTACGCCACTCAGCGCCACGAGGACCACATGGCAGCCCTCGTTACAGCCACACGGAAGGCCATTCAGGAGGCCGGGGTTCCGGGCGAATCGATAGAAGCGATCGCGCTGGACACCACCGGCTCGACCGTTGTTCCCGTCGATTCCGACCTCCGTCCCCTTGATGACTACTACCTCTGGTGCGATCACCGGGCCAAGCATGAAGCGGCGGAAATCACGCGCGCAGCCCACGATTTCGGACTCGAAGCCATCAACTGGTACGGAGGGGTCTATTCGTCCGAATGGGGCTTTGCAAAATTACTTCACTGGCTGCGTCAAAATCCAGAGAAATCCAACCGGATGGCGACCGCCTTGGAGCACTGCGACATGGTCGCCGCAGTTCTTTGCGGTATTCGGGATCTGGACCAGCTGCCCCGGAGCGTCTGTGCGATGGGGCATAAATGGATGTGGAACGAGTCCCTGGGGGGACTGCCACCCGACACTTTTCTGACCGCCGTCGATCCGTTATTCAGCGGAATCAGGCCAAAATTGCGCGGTCGTTACCTTCCCTCTAATTGCATTGCCGGTCATCTTTCGCCTGAATGGGCGGATAAACTAGCGCTTAAAGCCGGCATCCCGATTCCTGTCGGCGCTTTCGACGCGCACTGGGACGCAATCGGAGCGGGAATTCGCGAAGGCGACGTGGTCAACGTGGTCGGCACCTCCACCTGCATCATGGCTATCGCCACGCAGGTAGATCTCATTCCCGGCGTATGCGGAGTCGTGAAAGGCTCCATCCACCCCGATTACTTCGGAATTGAAGCGGGATTGTCCGCGACTGGAGATATCTTTGACGCCATTGCCCGTCGTTCCGGCACAAGCGTCACTGAGCTTTCAAACGGACTTGAATTCTACCGGGCCGGCCAGACTGGCTTGCTGAGATTGACCTGGGATAACGGCGACCGTACCGTGCTCGTAAATCCCGAACTCGGAGGTGTCACATTTGGCTGGAACCTATCACATTCCGCGCAGGATGAATTATTCGCCTCCATTGAAGGAACCGGTTTCCACACCCGCGTCATCCTGGAGCGGATGTCCCAATACGGCGTGCCGATAAACCGGGTGATCAACGGGGGTGGAGTGCCTCAAAAGAATGAAGTGCTAAACCGGGTTTATGCCAATATCCTGAAAAAGCCTGTGCTCGTCCCCGAATCGGAAGTCACCAGTCTCGGGTCGGCTATCTTCGCCTTCCTCGCCGCAGGAACCTTCAGAACGATCGAGGAAGCCCAGGAGGCGCTTTGCCCGAGTTACCGGACAGTCAATCCCGACCCGGAGCAGTCCGCGGTGTATGAGGAGTTGTATCCTCTTTACAGGAAACTCTACTTCGGTTTGGGCTCTCCCAAGTCCGAAGAGCTGCGAATCGGGGATGTTCTGCCGACCCTGCGTAAAATAGCTCAGCGCTGACAGCAGACCGGCACGTCCACGAAGAACGGCAGTCGGGAAGGAACAGCCGAAATCAAGGCCGGCTTGGTTGTGACTGTAACTGGAGCAATTGGCGTTCGAGCGCGTCCAATCTCCGCTCGATGGTTCCCGCCTTCCCCTCCAGGCTCAGAACTCGGGAGTTGAATCGGCTCTCCCACTCCTTCAGTCGCGTGTTGATCGCGGCCAGAGCCTCCTCGACCTCGTCACCGCTCTTCGACCTCTGGAGTCTTTCCTGAAGGTCACGCATGATGCCCTGATGTCGAGCTAGGTTTTGTTCGACCTCCCTCAACCCGGCC
Organism: Acidobacteriota bacterium; assembly: GCA_035593865.1. Lineage (GTDB taxonomy): Bacteria > Acidobacteriota > UBA6911 > RPQK01 > RPQK01 > RPQK01. The sequence goes on along the minus strand of DAOTAI010000049.1, from coordinate 12,386 downwards.
GTCACTGCACTGAGATCCTTTTGCATCCCCTGCCCTAATTGCTCAAGGTCGTCCGTTATTGTCTGAACGGACTCGAACTCGGAGTTTAACCGCTCAACGGCACTCTCCAGGCGCTGTTGCATCTCGGTGAGTCGGCCGAGCGAGTCGGTCAGGCTCTGGTAGTCCGCCCCAACCTTCTGTTCTAACACTTCCTGTCGGCTACTGATTCGCGCAAATCGAGGGTCGTTCTCCAAGTCAGCCGCCGCCTCGCGCAGCGCCTGGACAGAATTTTCAACACTCTTAATCTGCTCGAGGACTGGCTTCACGGCCCGCAGCTCTTCCTCGATCGGAGCCAATCGGCTGGCCACTTCCGCCTCGACCAGTCTCTGGTTCAGACGCAGGACCAATACCGCTCCAGCCGCGATTATCATTATCAGGATGAGAAGAGCAATCAGGAGACCTCGGCCAGCGCCTTTCTGTTGCTCGGCGTGTAATCGATCCGCATTTGCCATGGCGTCAGTGATTATACTGCCGATAAGATGAAAGAACGAGAAAAGGGGTGCAAAAGACAAATCCTCGGCTACCGCGGGGACACCAGCGAACGGCTGCTGATTGACGATTCAGAACAAGAAGAGGAAGCTTAATCGCACTGATGAGGACACCGGAGGAACAAGCGAAAGTCGCATGAACAGCGAGAATAATATTATCGTACTCAAGTTTGGTGGCACCTCAGTCGCGACGTCGGACCGCATTCGGCAGGTCGCAGAGCTGGTGTGCAAGAAGCAGAAGCAGGGCTTCAAGGTAGTAGTGGTGGTATCGGCTCGCGCTAAAATGACTGACGCCCTGATTGAGGATGCGCGCTCTTTTTCGCCACACCCCTCGCCACGCGAGATGGACATGCTGCTGACGAGCGGCGAGCGCATCAGCGCGGCGATCCTGTCGATCGCAATCAACGCGGCCGGAGCCAAGGCCATTTCCCTTACTGGCTCCCAGGCCGGCATCATAACCGACGACGATCACACCAATGCGCGAATCATTGAGATCAGGCCCGCGCGGGTTCTGCGCGCCTTGAATGATGACAACATCGTCGTCGTCAGCGGCTTCCAAGGAGTGAGCTTCAAGAAAGAGGTTACAACGCTCGGGCGAGGAGGGTCGGACATTTCTGCCGTCGCCCTGGCGGCCGCTCTCGGGGCAGGCCTTTGCGAGATTTACTCGGACGTGGACGGGGTGTTCGCGGCCGACCCACGCGTAGTGGAGAATCCAGCCAGAATTCCGGAAATCTCGTACCAGGAAATGCAGGAACTGGCGGAGGCAGGAGCTAAGGTGCTTCATCCGAAGTCAGTCGAATTCGCCAAGGCCAAGGGGACTGTCATTCACGCCAAATCGACCTTCGTCCCAGACGGAGAGGGAACCATCATCAGGAATCTGGAGGGAAGGATCAAGCCGCGGATCGTCGGGGTGGCGTCCGAAGACAAGGTTGTTCTGGCGCGCTGCCAGGATACCGGAGACGCGGGCCTGATCACCCGACTGCTCGACGCCCTGGCAGAGGACAACATCAAAGTCAAACAGATTTCGTTTTCGGAGATCGGTAACGGCAAAACGTCAGGCTACTTCATTATTCCCGAAAAGGAGAATTATCATATCGAAGCGGCGATCGCGCGCCTGGAAGCCGCATTTCCCGGAGCTCTGCATATTTCCAGACAAGTTGGCGCGGTCTCACTCGTAGGCGCCGGCATAAATGACCGATACGATTTCTTACGCCGCTGCATACGTTTATTACAAGATCATGGCTTCGGGCCGGTCTCTGTTCATACCAGTTCTTTCCGCATCAGCGCGCTCGTCGAAAGAGACAAGGTCGCACAGGCAGTCAGGACATTGTACGAGCATTTTCTCCGTGATGAAAACGAAGTCGAATCTTGATTTACCGTATAACTTAGGCTAAAAGTATTAGGGGCTCAAACTCGAAAGAGGCGCAGGATGTCAGACAGGGCGATCAACGATTACGTCCGTCAGAAGATGCGAGAGCTGCGTACCCGTAAGAAAATCGGTATTCGCCAGCTATCCTCCAGCACCGGAATTCCTGTCAGTTCATACTGTTGTATGGAGGGTGGGTACTACAATATCAGCCTGGACAACCTGTTCCGAATTCTCGGAGTCCTGGGGGCCGATATCGCTGACGTGTGGCCTTCAGACGTGGTCGGAACAGGAGTAGACAACCCGGTCCAACTCCGCAAGATCCAGGAATTCCGTATCAACGAAATTATCAATCTTAGTGAAGCAGAAGGGGCAGCTCTCTTCTCTCTCAACGAGAGACGCTGCAAAGTGCTTCTCAGTCAGAATCTCAGTGATTTCCTGCTCGACAGGATCTGTCTCTATCTTGAGAACGGGCAGCAATACAACCAAGGCCTTTGGTTCAAGAAGAGATTAGGAAATACCTGTTTCGTATTCTTCCTCAAAGGGAAAAGCTGCCCGGAGCATATCCAGAAACTGATCCAGCAGTATCTGGTCATCTGGTCCAATCTTTTCAGTCAAGTGCTTCAGTAAGGTCCATCAGCCGCGGATCGAGCGAACGAGCGCCAGTTCCAGTGCAGACAGGAAGTGGAGGTCCCGGCGTCCGCATACCAGCCCCGCTTTCAACCTCATCATGTAATACGAAATAAAGAAGAGGCCGAAAATCGGCCAGCTTGACGGTTTTATCCGGCCTAAACGGCGAAACCTCTTTACGTCCTTCTTGAGCGAAGAGGAAAATTCCATGAAGAGGTCGTGCCGGGTCGCTGGATTCTCCAGGAGGAAACGCACATCCGGGGCATCCAGAAGTCTCAGGATGATCGCCACATTCAACTCCAGGTTTTCCAGTTCGCGCACCTCCCATTCCTCACAGCGAACAGAAGAAATGTGGTGATATGAGACATACAACATCAGGACTACGAAAGTGGCCAGGAACAGGTAATAGTAGAGCATTCGTCAGTTCTCGCTTCTGTCGTTCGCTGGTGCCTTTTCGGGACTGCCACCAGGTTGGGTTGCCTTCACAGCACTTCCCGGGACTGCGTGCACCGACTTATAGCATGACCTTTCCTTCGAACGGGATAAAGAAATTTTGGTATTTCCAAACTCCCCTCGAATTCCAGGTCGCATTAAGAATGGCAGCAAGTTCTGTTTAGTATTGAACAGACCGGATACGGTCTACCGTGGAGAAACGAGAATTCTGATCGCCTTCTCCAAGTCTTCTCCAACCTTTTCTATACGCTCTTGAAAGTCTGTATTGAGTTGAATCGCCGGTTCATAGTTCCACAGCGAGTAGGCGAAAACCGACAAAGCGAGAAAGTAGAAAAACTGAAGGAAAAAGGCGAAAACTTCGAACGGGCTTCCGACGAACAGCAGCCGGGCAAAATTCACACCTTGAAAACCGACCAACAGTGAGACGCCTACAAGCATCCCCCGCAAGTTACGTCCCAGGATGACATCGCGTCTTGCACAGATCCTACTGTAAACCAGGATGCAAGCGAGCATATGGGCGAACAAGGCCGCCGCTTGAAGGTGAAAGTAAGGATCACCCGTCGTCGACTCAAGCCGTGTCGCGACAATGGCTGTTGTACCCCCAGCAAGGGCGAATGATAACAGTATTTGCTTCTTTCTAGGATTCGTTGCCTCGACGTACCTCCAGATCTCCCAGAGGACGAGCAACAGGAACACGGCCGAGGCGAGGTTGGGTATTTGCCAAGCCCAGTAGTAGGCGGACGAATCAAACTCGTAGACGACTCCTATCAGAAGCTGACAAAAGCTGACAATGAGGCTAAACCCTACATAGCAGTAGAAGGCTGGGTAACGACGAAAGAGACCAGCCAGAGTGCCCCTCGCCAGAATCAGCAGCAACAGGATATTTCCGAACGTCGAGAGTGCGTACTGGGCGAACATCGCCCCACAGCCTAATACCAAACGTGATCGAGATCAAGCCTAGTGTCGAAAGTCAAGATTTTTTGGTATTTACGAACGGTTTTCGCTGAACTGTTTGGTAATACCAAAAAGGTGTGACCACAGTCCTTGGACGGCTTAAATTTAACACCGATTCTACACGGTTTCAATTGGAGGGTAAAATCATGTGGATCCTGCTTTTCCTATCCTTCTTTGTATGGGGCGCCCCAGAGCGGGGAGATTACAGAGAATCAGCGGTCAGGCAGACAGAGACCAGGCAATCAGAACGTCCGCAGCTGCTCTTGCCCTCCCGGTACGAGGGTCCGGGCATTGAACCGGCGTGTTGCGGACCTAATCCGCCGCCGCCTCCTCGGCCGCCAGACAAAAAGAAGTAGCCAGACTGCTGCCCCTGTCCGCTTAACTGCATTTGAGGCCGGATTCAATGCAGAAGTAGCCGGAGAATCCCGGGGTAACGGGAAGCTTGAGCTGGAAGCCTAATCGAGTTATTGGGAAGCAAATCTTTAAGAAGCTGATTAAGCCATTCTCGCGAAGTCTCGAGGGAGGAGTAGGTAAGCCAGAGATGGTCTCCGTCCTCGGAGACCTCATACCCTGACAAAACCGCGTAGAGGGGTTCGCTTTCCCCTCTCAACCGGAATTTTCCGCGGATTATTCGCTCGGCGGAATCGACATCAAGCCCAAGGACCTCGCCGTATTTCTCAAGCTTCGTTGTCACGAATCGACTGACTGTCCATGCTAGGGCTTGGTCCTTGAGCTTTCGAATCATCTGTTTCTGGTCATTTTACTGCATTGCGGCCAGAATCGACGCCCACGCGGGGCTTTAACCGGACCGAGACTCCAAGGGATCATACTCGCACGCAAGTCTATCTCTGGTCCTTGTAGTCTACTAATCCTTCGAGCCGTCCTGGGTCGTAAGGTTTCTTCGGCCATTGAAGTCCGGATAGTAGCCCTGACGAGCTCGCACACGCAAGTCCGGTCTGCCTGGAATGGTGACTACGATCTTTCGGAAGTCATCGGCCCCTGTATCTCTTCGCGAGGAGTAATAGGCCAGCAGGTATTGGGCCTGCAAATCGGCCGCGATCAAGCGGTAAATGTCAGGAAGTTCCGACCAATCGGCCGGCAGATAGGCGGCGCCGCCGGTTTGCGCGGCAAGATACTGTAATGCTTCCTGTCCGCGCCGGCTGATAATGTTCAATTTCACCGAGGAGGACGCCGGGTTGATGGAATAAAAGAGGCAATCAGCGCGTTGGAGCTCCTGGAGGGCTGAATCTAAGCCATGCGTTAGGCTGAAAGTGTCCTCGCCATCCGAAAGCACCACCTGAACGCGTCGAGAAAAGGGTGACGCAGTATCCTTCAAATGCCTGGCTGCTAATGCGAGAGTATCGTAAAGCGCCGTCGCTCCCCGAGTCGGGGAAAGGGACATCAGGGCGCTCATAGCTTCGGCCGGCTCGTTGGTTCGTTGCCGGATGATCTGGCCCTCGGGCCCTACCGTAAACACACTTACAAAGCTTTGCGGCCCGGCTACGGCCTGAAGGAATTCCGCGCCGGCTTTCCGCTCAAACTCGAAACGCGGCATCACACTGCCGGATACATCGATCAGAAGGGCCAGCTCAATCGGCGACTGCCCGGGCTCCTGCATACTCGCAATGTTTTGCGGATGTCCGTCCTCTGCTATCCGGAAATCGGACATGCTCAAATCTTTGACTGGTTTCTGGTAGCGGTCACTGACTGAGACTGGAACCAGCACAAGGTTGGATGCGACGCGAATAGGAGGAGGCGAAACCGAGAATTCATTCGCTCGTGATTGTCCCCTCGCTATAAGAAGAAAAAGGATAACGAAAGGCAACAGTACCAGGGAACGGATCGCGATTCGGGTCGGAAATAGCATAGCACTGTCTCATGTCGCATAGCTCAACTCCCGCGTCAAACGAACAGCTCGTGTCCCACCGGCTTGTAGTTTGACTCCCGAGAGTTGCGTGGAAAAAGCTCGGGCTTGCCTTTCAACCACGGGGTTGGCCGAAAAGCGGCCAACCCCGTGCCGGACTCTGGAGCGGGAGAGCCCGGCTGCAATAGGGATGGCGTCAGGCAGGGCAGTTGCGGTCAATACTTCCCCGCCTGGCGCCGCGTACGAGAAGCGGAATCAATCACGCCTCCCGCCGCTCCTGAGCCCGTGGTAATTGCGTGCAAGGCAATTCGCGTTTCTTACTCGCCCTCAGTCTGGTTGCCAGTAGTGGTCCCGCTGGTATTGCCCGTTCCTGATTCCCCAAACTCGCCACGGATCTGGTTGTTCTGCAGATTATTCTGTCGCGCTCTGCCCTGATCCCCCGGCTGTTGAGAGCTGGGAGATTGTGACAGCCCGGCACTGATCGCCTGCAGTCCCCGGTTAACGAGGACTTTGACTTCGACTCGCCGATTCTGTTGGCGTCCTTCGCGCGTGCTGTTATCAGCAATCGGCTGAAGCTCGCCGAAACCGAAGGGGGTGATCATCCGACGCAGTGGGACGTTGTGCTCTTCGGCCAGGTAGCGCACCACCGAATCGGCGCGCCTCTGGCTCAGTTGACGGTTGTAAGCGGCGCTCCCATCAGCGGAAGCAAATCCCACGACCTCGATCATGTAACCTCGTTCGTTGGCGACCTGCCTGGCTATCTGATCCAGTTCGGCCTTAGCCTCGGGACTCAATTGTGCGCTGTTTACTTTAAAATTCACAACAGCGCTATGCTTGACGTCGAAATTGTCAAGGGAGACTATCCGCTCATTCGTGGCCCGGATTCCCTCGTGGGCTTCTTCGGCAGTCCGCTGTGCCCTGGAAGCGGCTTGGACCGCCTGGTCCGCCGTCTCCTGGGCGGCTACAGCTCCGCCTCGCGCCGCGTTGCTGACGGCGCTCAACTCGCTGACTTGGCCAGCCAGTCTCTCTGCGTTCTGATTGGTCTCGCTCAATCCGCGCTCCACCGGATTAAGCCGCGTTTCAATCGCGACAGCGGTCCGATAGTCGTCCTGGGTAAATCGGATTGCCTCGGCAAGTAGCCGACCAGAACCATCGCCTCGTCCCTCGATCTCGACCTCCAAACCAGGGAGCAGATTCGTGATTGCATATTTCCGAGCTGAGCGGAAGGGATTTCTCTTCCTCTCTTTGACCTCGGTCAAATCGTTCAGGCCGACGACAAGAGTTTGGTTGTCACGGGTCAGAATAGTCACTGTGTCAGCATCACGGGCAATAACGTTACCCTTGACCTTGTAGTCCTCTCCCGGGGTGAAGGTCATAGCGCTTGTTGCAGGTGTTTGGGCGCCTTGCTGACCGTTCTGATTTGACTCGTTAGTCCGATCATCTTGCTGCCGATCAGGATCTTGCTGCACTGTAGAACTGTCTTCGTTCCTTTCCGGTTGCACGGAGGGGTCCTGGGCCCATGCCGGCGCGGCCAAAAAGAGCACAAGAAGAATCGATAACAGCCCGCTCCTGACCGCCTGCTTCAGTAGTGTCATTGGGAACCTCCCTGTGTTTCGTTACTGCTTCAATCTCACTAACTCACTAAATCCAAAAATGCTACCTCAGTGAATCCAGTAGCAAGCTATATGCCAGTTCAGCCGTTGGACATGAGATACTGCTGGTGTTGGGGTTTGGCGATTTGTAAGAGCATCGGACGCGAACACGTAGGCTGATTCTCCGGGAAAAATTCCCTGCCTCGCCCTTTTCGTTATCGGTGGCTCTGTATCTTAACGAGTATAATATGGGAAAGTGGTATCCGGGACGAACCGGTTCTACAGCATCTCCGCACGTTGAGCGGCGGTTGTACGTGAAGGATGCGCTTGAACAATCGGACGAAAGTACTCATTGTCGACGATGAGACCGCATTGCGCGAAGTACTCGGAATGAGGCTCGAGGACTGGGGGTTCGAGGTGCGTCTCGCCTCCGATGGCTTTCAGGCTAAAAACATCGTCGAGTCGTACGAGCCGGATATCGTCATCTCAGACGCCGTTATGCCGGAAATCTCGGGACTGGAGCTGCTCCGGGCTTTGAAAGAAGGAGACGCATCGCGACCGGTCATTCTAATCACTGCTCACGGCAGTGTTGACATGGCCGTTGAAGCCATGAAGCAAGGTGCGCGTGACTTCATCACGAAGCCCTTGGACTACGTAAAACTTCGTGCGGTGCTGGGAGCAGTCGAGCGGGATCTCAAGGAGCGCCAGGCGGCACGAAAGCTCTCTTCTCAGCTGCAACGAGCACCAGGTTTCATGAGGTTCGTGGGAACCAGCAAGCAGATGCGTGAGGTTTACGACCTGATCCGGGCCGTGGCCTCGAGCGACGCTTTTGTCTTGATAACCGGGGAAAGCGGAACGGGAAAAGAACTGGTCGCGCGGACCGTCCACGAACTTAGCTCACGGGCCGACGGACCTTTCGTTGCTATTAACGCGGCGGCAATCCCCCATGAGTTGATGGAGAGCGAGATCTTCGGGCATGAAAAGGGTGCCTTTACCGGCGCGGTCGGAGTCCGAGCAGGCTGTTTCGAACTGGCTAACCAGGGAACTCTGTTCTTGGACGAAATCGCTGAAATGCCACTGGCGCTGCAGCCCAAGCTGCTTCGTGTTTTGGAGGACGGACGAGTCCGACGTTTGGGAGGAAGGCAGGAATTTGCTTTCAACGTCCGGGTGGTTTCCGCAACCAACCGCGATCCGGCAAGCGCCATTAAAGATGGTTCGCTCCGCCAGGACCTCTTCTATCGACTGAACGTTTTCACGATTCGTTTGCCGGCGCTTCGCGATCGTCGCTCCGATATCCCGCTTCTGGCACACTATTTCGTGACCGAATTCAGTAAGAAGCATGACGCCGGGGTTGAAGGCTTGCGTGAAGAAACCCTGGCGATTCTCAAGGAATACGCCTGGCCCGGTAACGTTCGCGAACTGCGGAATGTTATGGAGAGGGCAGTCATTTTGGCACGCGGCGAGTGGATAGAACCGCAGCACCTTCCTCCTTACATCCAGAATCCGTCCGCCGACGCCACTTCGAAGATTGTATTGCCTGCCAACGTGACGGCCGCGGAAGCCGAAAAGGAACTGATCTTGCGCACGCTGGAGCGCACCGGCTACAACAAGGCCGAGGCAGCGCGGCAGCTGGAGGTCGATGTCAAGACGATTCGCAACAAGCTCAAGGCTTATGGATTAGAATAGTGTTTCATCTGGTCTGAGACTTCGCCGTAAGATAGTCTTTTCGATGAAAGTATCGACCAAAATCATCCTGGGCTACGCCCTCCTGATTCTTTTGCTTGTGCTCACGCTGGTGTACGAGCTCACCCTCGTACATCGCATGCAGACCATTAATCAGGATCTGGCACGAATGAAGACCCGGGAGACCGTTTACTCCCTGCGTTCCCGAGATATAGAGCAGGTTATCGATTTCATCAAGAGGCTGTACATCACGAAGGATCCAGATTACGCGGCTCAGGTTAGAGACCTTTTTAAGCAGATGCGGCTGGACCTTGAGCAGGACATTGCGGAGTTGAAGTCCGATACCAAGAGCAGGAAGGAGAAGAAAGAGGTCCAGAGGTTTGCCGCCCTCTGGTCAGACTTCGAGAACGACGAGAAAAAATGGGAGGAGTGGTTTCCGGCTTTGTCGACAACCGAGTTCGACGCTTGGCTTGCTAATCATACCGAAGCCCTCGAAACTCAAATGGGGAGGATCCTTTCCGCCAACCGGGCAGCGATCGATACCGAAGTTCACCAATCGGCGGTCGCCGGGAAAAGAGCTGAATTTGTTTCTAAGGTAGCTGCCGGGATCGCAGTACTCCTAAGTTTTGTCGTTTCCTTCGTTGTTGTTCGTTCCATCTCTCATTCTCTGAAACAGCTCACCTCCGGGGCACGGGCGGTAGCCCAAGGGGAATTCTCTTACCGGCTGGACGCATCGGGGACCGATAATTTCTCCCAAGTCGCAAGGGACTTTAACTTCATGGTTTCAAAGCTGGATGAACGCGAGCAGCTAAAGCGCGACTACGTTTCGCATGTCTCTCACGAACTGAAAGCACCCTTGGCAGCCATGCAGGAAACAGCACGGCTCCTGATGGAGGGCATTCCCGGACCCGTGAACGAGCGCCAGAAGCGCTTGTTGAATCTGACGCTGGAATCCGGCCAGAGACTGTCACGAACAATCGCGAGCCTGCTAGACCTTTCGCGCCTCGAAGCCAACGCAGTGGACTACGACATTGAGCGTACTGACCTGAGAGAAGTGATTCGATCAGCCTCGAGCGCGTTCGAAGTTCAGATCAATCAGGACGGGCGGAACCTGGATTTGCAACTACCGTCAGAGCCCCTCTACGTCGACTGTGACAGCGATCGCATTGGCCAGATAATCTCGAACCTGATCGATAACGCGCTCAAATTCGCACCGAACTCGACTCCTATAGCCATTCGCGCACAACAACTGAATGGCCTTCCGGAAAACCTTCCCGCTGCATGGCGGGCACGTTTTCCCATAAACGACGCCAGTTTCGCCCTGATCCAGGTTGAGGATCGGGGGCGCGGGGTTCCGGACGAACACAAGGAGTTGATATTCGAGAAGTTCCACCAGGTAAAGTTTGAAAAGAAGATAGCCGGCCAGGGAGTGGGGCTCGGGCTGGTGATTTGCAAAAATATTGTCGAGGCCCACCGGGGCGCGATCTGGGTGGATGACAATCCGGGCGGAGGAAGTATTTTCTTCGTCCTGCTGCCAGCCTACCGAACCGAAGCCAAACCGTTCCCTCTCACTCCAATAGGCCGCACTCCGGCAGCCGAAGATGTTCAGCCAGCGCGAATGTGAGCCGGGTATCGGTCTCATAAAGCACGTCCCTATCCGACCCTGGATCGACTGACCACGTCTTCCGGCTAGGCGTACCACTTACCGGTATAAGTAACGTCAACGGTTTGCTGCTTAAACAGTACACCTCGTCATCCACGACGATCTGTTCAAGCACCATGCTCACCTCGGTTGATTCCACTGAATCGCTCTCCTTAAGCTGCGTTAAGCGTCCTATCACCCGGCTGCCAGCCGGTGCAAGAATGGCGCCGCTCGTTTGTAATGGCCTGTCGAGATTTCCGACAAAAGTGTCCCCAGACCGGTTGCGCTCAGTTACGCTCTCCTTCAAGCGCACATGCAAACGAGTCCCAGCCGGAAGCAGGAAGCTCGAGCTCGCACCTTTAGGAGTCTTGAACTTTTCGAACAATGAATTCTTCCGTTTCGAAGTCCCGCCCTCTTCTGCCGACTCCAACTGCGGAAGTAACAACATAAACGCCATAAAGGCTACGCCGAGCCCAACGAGCAGTGCCCAACGACGCGACATGCGATGAATTAAGCAAAGCCGGTGCCAATGCGCCCTACCTGACGAGATTGATGCTCCTCAGTTCCGGTTTCAGGGAAAAAATCCCCGGATCATGTGTAAGCTTTAACCTACTGGATGTGCGGCAAGTCTCTGACAAGCGCTCCCAGAGAGCAACGAACTGCTCCGCATAGAGTAAAATTGAGTTAAGCCTCTTTTCAAAAATTGAGAAGTAATGAATTCGATTGACGATGCCTCCAACCATCGGCTGGGGTCTCCGGCAGTGCGCCCGTTTGTCGCAACGGGCCTGTTCATTCTGGCACTTCTCTATACGCTTTATCTCGCCCGAGATTTTTTCTTACCAATTATCCTGGCGGTCCTCCTGAACTTTTTGCTTCGTCCAGCTGTCCGCTTGATGAAGCGGTTTCGTATCAGTGAGCCGATCGGAGCTGGGGTGATTCTGACTCTCCTTATCGGTTTCTTTACCCTGGGGTTCTATCAGCTTTCAGGACCGGCAAGCCAGTGGCTCGCCCAAGCCCCATCCGCACTCCGAAAGATTGAACGAGAGATGAGGCAGGTTCGAGGCCCGGTCCAGCAAGTGAGACAAGCCGCTGACCAAGTGGACCGGATAACCGGAACAGAGGATTCCAAAACGCCAGTGGTGCAAATTCAGGAACCGACCTTAAGCGACACGGTCTTCGCCGGGACCCGCTACTTCGTGGCCACCATCGCCGTCGTGATCCTGCTTCTGTACTTCTTGCTTGCCTCGGGAGATTTGTTCTTGGAAAAGACAGTGAAGGCGCTCCCGACACTTGCCGACAAGAAACGAGCCGTAGGGATCGCAAAGAACATGGAGGATCTCATCTCTCGGTACCTCCTCTCCCTGACCGCCATCAACGCCGGATTAGGTGTGGCGCAAGGGCTGGCCATGTATGCAATCGGGATCCCCAACCCGGCGCTCTGGGGCTGCATGGCCTTTGTCCTGAATTATGTCCCCTACCTCGGCGCCATTGTGGGCACATCGGTAGTGACCGGGGTCGGCTACCTCCACTTCGGAGAACTGGGGAGGGCCGCCTTGACAGGCCTGGTCTATTTCAGCGTTACGTCCATCGAAGGCGGTTTTGTGACGCCAATGCTCCTCGCCAAGAGGCTGACGCTTAACCCGGTGGTTCTCTTAGTCGGCGTGATCTTCTGGGG
>DAOTAI010000550.1:0-2957 GCA_035593865.1 Acidobacteriota bacterium | reverse complement strand
CCACACCTTCTCTATGAATCCAAGGTGTGCATGCCGATTCGCCGGATCAACCAGAATCTCTCCGAGGTAAGGAATGAGCGAATCACTAGCCGTCGCTATCCCGACCGAGCCGGCATAGCCGATCAAAAGCGTCCGGAAGACTCCGGACGGGCTGTGCCGCCGGTACATTCCCGTCGTGACGAGAGCACTCAAAAAGACATGGGCCGGGTGTAACGTCCAGAAAAGTCCTTCGGATATTTCCTTGGAAACCTGCATTTGAATCATGACAGCCATGATGATGACGCCCGTCATGGTTCCAAAAGCAGTGAAGGGAGCATGGACTCTTAGTTCGTGTGCAATTGTTCTGGTCGTCATCGATCCAATGGCCTTCTGCCTGGTGCAATCTCCACGTCTCTCTTGTAGTAACTCTTCTGTCGGATACCGCGCCAAAAACAGGTGGAAAATCCTATCACATCACGCTTCCACTTTCTCGGCTACTGTCCGTTTATAGCCAGCGGCATGGGTGGCACGCCTTTTGCTCCAACGTTTATAAGGATGAACCGCCTCACGTCACTTTTGATGGAGGTTAGAATGAGGACATTGCTCGGTAATCTCGTCAATACTGGTGATCGTACTCGGTACCGTCTTTGGACAAGATCAGCCGACCTCGGCGCAAGCTGAACAGGGCAGTCAGATACTGGCCGCGGTCGAGGCGGCGCCTCTTTTGCCCGGAATGACAAAGACAAGGATGGCATTTGCGATTTGACCGGGCGACCCATTGGTCAGAGATCTCGCGCCTTGTTGGGCCGCGGTCGAGGCGGCCTCCGGGGATTCGGCCGATGGGCGGCGGGACGATGGGCTGGTGCTGGATACAGGTATTTCAGTAGAGCGACTGGGCAGGCGCCTGATCAAACACGGCCGTCCGGACGCCCGTGATACCTGTACAGATACCAGCTCCCGAGAGGACTGGCACCGGGTTCTGAACTGTGCCCACTTGAGATACGACCACTCCTCCCAGACTTCTTTCACACCTGCTCGACCGTCGCCTGCTTGTTCCGGCGCCGGCCGTCGCCTTCGGGAACCTGGATTGCGAGCGATTTGATCTTTCTATATAAGGTGCTCGCGTTTATTCCAAGCTCTCGGGCTGCCAACTTGCGATTGCCCCGACATCGCCGCAAAGTCTCGCTGATCATAAGTCTCTCCATCGCCTGCAGAGTCAGCCCCCGCGTGGCCTCTTCCTGGCCGATTGTCCGTTCGGGACGAAGTTCAGGCGGCAGATGCTGCAGTTCGATCATCTCACCCCGGCACAGAACGAAGGCCTGCTCGATGATGTTTTCCAACTCCCGAACGTTCCCTGGATAGTCATGTTCCATCAAGCGTGTCATCACTTCGGCGGAAACGCCGGTAATGTCCTTTCCCAGCAGGTGATTGAACTTTACGATTAGATGATCGACCAACAACGGGATATCCTCGCGGCGTTGGCGCAGTTCCGGGAGTTTTAAATGGACGACTCGAACCCGGTAGTACAGATCGTCACGAAACTTCCCGGTGCGGACCAGTCTCGCCAAATCCTTATTGGTGGCCGCAATCACCCGCACGTTTACTGGAATCGGTTTAATACTCCCGAGCGGTTCGACGACTCTCTCCTGGAGCACCCGGAGCAGTCTAATCTGCATAGCCGGTGATATGTCCCCGATTTCATCGAGAAAAATCGTCCCTCCTTCAGCCAGCTGAAATCGGCCCGGCTTGTCGCGCCGGGCGTCGGTAAAGGCTCCGGCCTTATGACCGAACAATTCGCTTTCGAGCAACGTATCGGGTAACGCGGCGCAGTTAACGGCAACGAATGGCTTCTTGCGGCGTGGCGAAAGGTTGTGAATGGCACGGGCAAACAGTTCCTTGCCGGTGCCGCTGGCACCCTCGATCAGCACGGTGCTCGAGCTGTTGGCGATTTGAGGCAAGATCTCGAACAGCCGAATCATTACCGCACTGCGGCCGATGATGTCCGAGAAGGTGTAACGGCTTTCCAGTTCCTTGCGCAGCTGTTCAACCTGACTAAGGTCTTGAAAGGTTTCTACTCCGCCTACCACCTCTCCCTGGGTGTTCTTCAGCAGCGCCGCCGAAATACTTATCGGCACCTGTCGCCCCTGGTTGTTGACGATGTGAGCGGTTGCCTTCACCACCGGTACCCCTGTGGCAAAGGTTCGCCTCAGGGCACAGTTGGTTTCGCAGATGTTGGCATGAAACACATCGCAACAAGGGCGTCCAATAGCGTCTTCCCGCAAAACGCCGGTTATGCGTTCGGCGGCGCGGTTAAACGAGGTGATCCGCCAACTGAGATCGACAGTGAAAACGCCCTCGTTAATGGAGTTAAGAATAATCTCCCGATCATGCGCCTCGACTTCGCGCTTTATATCAGGCTTCTCACCGTAGTCTTGCGTTCTGCACTTTTCCATGACTGGCACACTATTGCAATTTGCGCTCCGGCTGTCAAGCCGCAAGGATGCGCTGACCTGAGAATCGCTTGGATATCTAGTCGGGCACGTTGCGACAGGCGAGAGCAGGTATTATTGCATTACGCAACTTTTAGGCCGAGCAAGAGAGATGAAAAAAGCTCTTTCCGATCCTAATCTCGGCTGATCAGGCCTGACTCGCTCGCCTTTTTCAAATCTCTGGTATGGCTCGTGCTAATCACTTCCACGAAGGTCTATATGAAAATCGTAGTCACATCGCTCGGTTCTACTCTTGATTCGCCCATGGACCCGAGGTTTGGCAGGGCGGCGAAATTCGTCCTGTTTGATGACGAATCGCAGAGTTTTGAAGTCATCGAAAACACCCAGTACCTGAACGCGGCTCAAGGCGCTGGACTTCAGGCGGCAGAAATCGTGTCAAGGGCGGGTGCCGACTGCGTACTGACCGGTCATTGCGGCCCGAAGGCTTTAAAAGCACTGACTGCAGCCGGTATTCGAGTTTATTCGGGA
>DAOTAI010000549.1:0-2981 GCA_035593865.1 Acidobacteriota bacterium | reverse complement strand
CGCCAGGGAGGCGGAAATCTGTTACGTCACCATCGCCATGGTCACCGATTACGACTGCTGGCACGACCAGCACGATGCCGTCTCAGTCGAAATGTTGATCTCTTACCTCACCAGGAACAGCGAGAATGTCCAGCGGCTCATCAAACAGGTTCTGAAACGACTGCCAACCGAGGTCGATTGCCCTTGTCAGCACGCTTTGAAGAACGCCATCATCACCGACCCGGCCTGCATTCCGCCGGAAGCCAGGGAGAGACTCAAGCTGGTAATCGGGAAGTACGTGAGCTGCGAATAGCCACCTGATCTCGCCGGCCTGGGTGTTTTTTGCGCCCGTGCTTTCATACGATCAGTTTCAATGCCACGCGAGCTGCACACTTTAAGCCAGCGGTCGTGGTCACTTTAAGGGAGAACAAACCAATGCCGCCCATTCTAGTCGTCGGTTCGGTCGCTTACGATACAGTGAAAACCCCCTTCGGGCAAGCCACAGAGGCCTTGGGAGGATCCGCCACTTATTTCAGCGTCTCGGCCGGCTTTTTCACGCGCGTGTTTCTGGTGGCCGCGGTAGGACAGGACTTTAGCGAAAAAGACTGGCAGTTTCTGGAAACCCGCAACATCGACCTTCAAGGTCTCGAGAAGGTCGAGGGGAAGACCTTTCGCTGGGTCGGAGAGTACGGTTACGACCTGAACGACGCCCATACCATCGATACTCAACTGAACGTTCTCGCTGAGTTTCGACCCAAACTGTCGGAAACCCACCAAAATCTCGAATACATCTTCCTGGGAAATCTGGATCCAAGGATACAGCGGGAGGTTCTCGCCCAAGTTCACAAGCCCCGCCTGGTTGCCTGCGACACCATGAATTACTGGATTAGCGGTCACTTCAATTCGCTCGTCGAGACACTCCGCCAGGTCGATATTCTGATCATCAATGATGCCGAGGCGCGACAGCTGACCAGGGAATCGAATCTCATCAGGGCCGCCCGCAAGATCCACGGCTGGGGTCCTCAAACCGTCGTGGTCAAACGAGGCGAATATGGCGCCTTAATGTTCCAGCAGGGCTGCCAGGGCCGGATTTCTGTGTTCGGAACGCCGGCCTACCCACTCGAGGATATCTATGACCCAACCGGCGCGGGCGATACCTTTGCCGGCGGATTCATGGGCTATCTTGCCGGAATCGGTCGATCCGACTGGGTGTCGCTGCGACAGGCGGTCGTGTTCGGTTCGGTGATGGCGAGCTTCAACGTCGAGAGATTTTCACTCGACCGCCTCAAGAATCTCACTTTTACCGAAATCGAACTGCGATACAAAGAATTCAAGGAAATGACCCGTATCGACGATGTCGTTGAGTGGCAGCCGATGAGCCGGTTATGAATATCCTTGCGAGCGTACAGGTTCGATTGGCCGGCGCCTCACCGCCGAATCTATCATTCTCGGCGATAATAAGAGAGCTATGAGTCTGGTCTTGTTTCTGGCTTTGTCGGTGGTAACCTTCCCGATGTTCGCCCTCCAGGCCGAAATTGACCCTGAGGCCATCGAGTACTTTCGTAAGGGCGAAGCATTGATCGGCACCGAGAAAGAGTTTTCGGAAGAACAGGAGCAGTTCTTTGCCCGTGCCGTCGAGATTGCGCCGAACTTTGCCGCTGCCCGCCATAACCTGGCCGTCGTCTGCCTGAAGCGGGGCAAATTGGACGAAGCCCTGCATCAGCTCGACGAAGTCGTCCGCCTCGATCCTGGAAACATCAATGCCCGTTTGCTTCGAGCAGACATTCGGGTACAGAAAGGCGAGCTGAACGAAGCCGCAGAAGAGCTCGAGCAGATCATCAAACTCGAACCGGATGATGTGCACGTAATCGAACAACTCGGAAACATCCGGATTCGCCAAAAACGGTATGCGGACGCCGTCCCTTTGCTTCAGCGTGTAGCGAGCCATTCGAACAACCGGAGCGCCGATGTCCACTACAACTTGGGCTTGGCCTTGCAGAATCTAGGGCGGCGGAAGGAGGCCCTTTCCTCATACCTGAACTTCCTCAAACGGGAACCCAACGACCCTTACGCCAACCTTCAAGTGGGGCTGATCCTGAAGGAGGAGGGACGCAAAGAGGAAGCGGTCAAACACCTGGTCAAAGCCTTTGACGGGGGCGTGAATGACGCGGCGGTAGCCGAGGAACTCGGCAATCTATACCTGGACCTGGGCAACGAGCAGGAAGCGCGCAAATACCTGGCTCGGGCAGACCTGAATTCGCCAGTTGCTCTCGCCAACCTGGGGGTGGCGGCCAAGCGGCAGGGAGACTACGCCGAAGCCGAGAAGAACTTTCGGGCTGCGACTGCCAAAGATCCGCGCAACCCCGAAATCTGGTCACACCTTGGGGATGTGCTGACATCTCAGAAAAAGGACGGCGCAGCAATCGAGGCTTATCGCAAAGCCCTGGAGTTGAAACCATCGGATTTCAACACCTTATTCAATCTTGGAAGTGTCTACGCGAACCTGGGGCGAAATACGGAGGCGCAGCAAGCGCTGGAGCAGGCTGTCAAGATTCGGCCTGATGCCGCACGCGCTCATCTGCACCTGGCCCTGGTTCTTGATCGACAAGAGCAGGCAGCAGCCGCCCGAGACCATTACCTGGCAGCGCTGAAAAACGGGGCAGATGATCCCCAGGCTCACTTCCGACTGGCAGTGTTGTTTTCCAGAGAAAAGGACGTCGAATCTTCGCTCCGGCACCTGGAGATCGCCTTTGCGCGCCAGCCCGACAAGTATGTCCCGGTTGTCGTGGAAGAGCTGAAAAACGTCCACTCCGACCTGGACGCCATACGCTATACCAAGGCCTTCAACGACTTGCTGGCGAAATACCAGCGACGGTAAACCCTGTGGAGGCTGTGCACCGGCGGGTTTATCCGCGTTATCCGCGCTATCCGTTCTATCCGCGGGCCCGGCAACCCACGGATAGGACGGATAGCGCGGATAAACCTCACGCCTCTTCGCCGCG
>DAOTAI010000548.1:0-2986 GCA_035593865.1 Acidobacteriota bacterium | reverse complement strand
AAATGGTCAATTTGCCCGCCGAGCGTTCGGTTGTGAGAAATCCGGGTTAGCCGGGCAGTTGCCCAGCGGTCAATTGTTGCTATATGAACGATTTAAGGCCCGCCTGAAGCCGGAACTACAAACAGGGGACCCAGGCGGCGGTTGAAGTTCCCGTCTTTTATCGCGGCCGGACTCTCCAGAGTCCGGCATGGCAGGAGGATGCTGGCACCATTGATCCTGCCTGTGGCCCGGTGTCGAACTCTGGAGAGTCCGACCACAATGAGTCTGCGCCGACATGATCGAACGTCTCCCATGCACTGTTACACAAGCAGGTTGCCAAAGATCCTGCAGGTAGGATAACCTACCTCATGCGCTTCGTTGGGGTTGTACCGGCGCGTTTTGCGTCCACCAGGTTGCCGGGGAAACCCCTCCTTCAAATCGCGGGTAAACCGCTCATCCAGTGGGTCTTCGAAAGCGCTTCCCAAGCCAGGTGCCTTGAACGGATTCTGGTTGCGACCGACGACGAACGTATCTACCGCACGGTGATTGGTTTCGGCGGTGAGGCGGTCATGACCAGGGCGGATCATCAGTCCGGAACCGACCGGGTGGCGGAGGTGGCCGCGCGTGTTGACGCCGACGTCTACATCAACATACAGGGCGATGAGCCCTTGATTGCCGGAGCCACTATTGACGCGGTTTGCAGGCCGTTCCTCTCAGACGCGGAACTGCTGATTGCGACCGCGAAAATCCGTCTGCACGACCCAGAGGAGGCGGCCAAACCACAGGTTGTAAAAGTTGTCGCCGATGCGGCTGGCAACGCCCTGTATTTCTCTCGCTCGCTGATCCCTTTCCCTCGCCGGGAACCTGTCGTCTGGTATAAACACGTAGGGATTTACGCTTACCGTAGAAGCTTTCTGCTCTCGCTCAAAAATCTGCAGCCGTCCCAGCTGGAGGCAGTCGAAAGCCTGGAGCAGCTGCGGTTTCTTGAGAATGGATACGCCATAAAAGTGGTCGAAGTGACCGAAGAAAGCATCGGAGTCGACACACCTGAGGATGTCGAACGTGTCATACCCCTTTTGCAGAATAGGAAGGTTGACAGCTCGAACGCCGAGCATCATCAGCCTGGGAAATCACTAAACGGAATGGAGGATTGATGCCGCCAAAGTTTATTTTCGTCACCGGCGGGGTGGTCAGTTCTTTGGGGAAGGGACTGGCTTCCGCTTCCATCGGATGTCTTCTTGAGGCTCGCGGTTTCAGAGTCTCTCTTCTGAAGCTTGACCCTTACATAAACGTGGATCCCGGGACGATGAGCCCGTTTCAACATGGTGAGGTCTTCGTCACCGACGATGGAGCGGAAACCGACCTCGACCTGGGGCATTATGAGCGGTTCACAAATGTCAAACTCTCACAACACAACAATTCCACCGCCGGCAGAATTTACCAGTCGGTGATCGAGAAAGAACGCCGCGGCGATTATCTGGGCAAGACCGTCCAGGTTATTCCTCACGTTACCAACGAGATCAAGGCGACCATCAAGAGACTCACCAACGGCATTGATGTGACGATTGTGGAGATTGGCGGCACGGTAGGCGACATCGAGAGCCTCCCCTTTATCGAGGCCATCCGGCAAATGCGCAATGAAGTTGGGAAAGAGAATTCGGTGTTCATACACCTTACTCTGGTTCCATTCATAGAGACGGCCGGGGAACTGAAGACGAAACCCACCCAGCATTCGGTCAAGGAACTGCTTGAGATCGGGGTTCAACCAGACATTCTCTTGTGCCGCACCGACCGGTTTCTGCCGAAAGACATCAAAGACAAGATCTCGCTGTTCTGTAACGTTCCGCCCGAAGCCGTAATAACCGCAAAAGACGTCGAGAATATTTACGAAGTTCCGCTGGTTCTGCAAAAAGAAGGGCTGGATGACATACTCGTAAAGCTTCTGGATCTGCCCGAGACTCCTTCCGATATGTCCCGCTGGAGAGAACTGGTCGAGACGGCCCGTTCCCCTGTCGACTCCGTGACCGTCGGGATAGTGGGCAAGTATGTCCAGCATCGTGATTCTTACAAGAGCCTGAATGAGGCGCTTTTTCACGGTGGTTTGGCTCACAATGTCGCAGTCGACCTGAGGTGGATTGAATCCGAAGGTGTGACTGACGATTGTCCCGATCAGTTGGCGGATCTCGACTGCATCCTCGTGCCCGGAGGGTTTGGACCTCGAGGCATCGAAGGGATGATTCGGTCCATTCAGTACGCCCGCGTGAACAGGGTCCCGTACTTCGGCATCTGTCTTGGGATGCAGTGCGCGGTCATCGAGTTTGCCCGGAACGTGTGTTCGCTTCAGGCCAACAGTTCCGAGTTCGATCCCGCCTGCCCGCACCGCGTGATATATAAGTTGCGGGAGCTGCTTGGAGTCGAAGACATGGGGGGTACGATGCGCCTGGGCGCCTATCCGTGTGTTCTCGAGGAGGACTCCCTGGCGTATTCAATCTACGGGCAGCGGGAAATCTCCGAGCGTCACCGACATCGCTACGAATTTAATCGGGAGTACGAGAGTTTGCTGACCAGCTACGGATTGAAGATTTCAGGCAACTCGCCCGACCGAAACTTCGCGGAGATCATCGAGCTTCCTGATCACCCCTGGTTTCTGGCCTGCCAGTTCCATCCGGAATTCAAATCCAAGCCACTTAAGCCTCATCCGCTGTTTGTCGGATTTATTGGCGCCGGCTTGGAATACAAACGCAAGCGCCGGAGAGCAGGCAATTTGGAGCAGCCCCGGGAGACGAGCCGCGTAGTCTCGGGCCGCGAGATGGCGGTCGAAGGGTAGGGAGGGCGCTTATCCTGCTTGTGCGGCGCGCGGCATTACCGCATCATCGAGTCGATCCATGAACCAAGTTCGAATACGTGATCATTGTGTTGGTGGAAACACCCCGTTCTTTCTGATTGCCGGTCCGTGCGTTATCGAGAGCGAACAGCACTGTCTTGATCTGGCCGGATTCCTAAGAGA
>DAOTAI010000547.1:0-3014 GCA_035593865.1 Acidobacteriota bacterium | reverse complement strand
GAAGTATCGCAATGCATGGAGGAATACGGCGCTGATCCGGAACAGGCTTGGCTGGCGACCACCGAAAAGGAGGGAGAACGCCTGAAAACCTTCCGCCATGCGGTACCTGAAGCGGTAAATCGGATCATCGGCGAGAGGAAGAAGACTTCACCAGGGATAACGAAACTGGGTACCGACCTGGCGGTGCCGGATGATCGCCTCGCCGATGTCATGCAAATGTACCGTGAAGATCTCGAGCGAATCGGACTGGACTCCGCAATCTTCGGCCATATCGGTGACAACCACTTGCACGTAAACATCATGCCGAAAAACACCGACGAGTACATACAGGGCCGCGCTTTGTACCGAAAATGGGCATGCGCAGCAGTGCGGATGGGTGGAACCGTGTCGGCAGAGCACGGAATCGGGAAACTGAAGCGCGAACTGCTCGAGCAAATGTACGGAAAAGACGGAGTAGAAGAGATGCGTCGGCTAAAGCGTTGTTTCGACCCTGACGGCCTCCTCAATCGGGGAAATCTGTTCCAATGAAAGGCCGATTTCAAAACGTTTAAAATATGTAGCAGATGTTCATACAGACCCTTCTTGGTCTTTTGATAGCCACCGTTCTTGCGTTCTGGCAAGACAATGCGCCGCTTGAGTTAGAGCTGATACGTGCCTTCCCGGTCGAAGGAGGCACCGAACCATCAGGCCTTACAATCCGAGAGAATCGCCTCTTTGTGGTCCTCGACAACGACGATAAGACCATTTTCGAGCTTCATCTCCAGGAATCGATCGCCGTACTGGAACCTCATATCCGATTCGTAGCACCACCCTTGGAAGGAGTCCCGAAACTTGATTTCGAGGGGATAACTCACGACAACCGGGATTTTTACCTGGTCAGCGAGGCGACCTCCCGAATTCTGCGGGTAAGTGACGATGGCCAGAGCGAGTGGCTCACCCCCGATTTGCGAGAAGAGGGTCGGAAGAAAGGGCTTTTTCAGGTGCACAATGGCGGTCTAGAGGGTATTGCGGCCGCCTCTTCTCGGCGTTTTTTTCTTTGTGCCGAGAGACAGCAACGGGGCATCATCGATGTTCGCATAGAGGAGAACGGCATACTCACCCATGTATGGAACTGCGAGAAAAGGGAATGGGCCGATCCTTACGACCGGCCTCCCGATTTTTCTGATTTGTATCTGGAACAGAATCGTCTGTTTGCCCTAATGCGCTCAGACGAAGGAATCGCCGAGATGGAGTTGAAAGTGAAACCGGGCGAGGACAGCGCCCGTGTGCGAAGGTTTTGGTCTTTCGGACGAACCCTCCACAACCCCAAGTACAGCTACCGGGACCCGACCTATGGAAAAGCCGAAGGACTGTGTATGGACAGTAGTCGGATTTACCTGATCCTCGATAACAACGTCGACGCACGCTCGAACGATGCGAATGACACCCGTCCGTTGTTTTTCATTTTTCGTCGACCGCCGGGGTGAAAGGCTGGCTGGAGCTTCGCATAAGGGTTTCTTACCTCGTAATCGTGACCGGCTTGGTAAGAGTGAAGGTCAGTTTAGACTCGCTGGGAATGACCGCCGGTTCACCGTGAGTCGCCAACACCAAGCCGGTTCCCGCTCCTCCTCCCGCCGCCGCCCCGATCGCAGCACCTTTGCCACCGCCTGCAATCGCGCCTATGGCTGCACCGATTCCTGCTCCAATCCCGATTTTCTGGGCATCCTTTTTCTTGGTCGAGCGCGCTTGTCTGTGGATTGCTGACGTGTGAACATCTATAACTCGACCGTCGGTTAAAGTTACTCGCTGAAGTCCGATCGCAAGGGAAGCCACCCCTTCAACGCGCCCGCCGGGATCGCACTCGATGATCCGTCCCTCAACCAGGGCACCTTTTTTCGCTATGACCCAATCCCCATCTACGATCGGCTGCTCAAGCACGGCTTGAAAGCTCTGCCCCGGCTGGTTGGTCTTGGTCGAGATCGAAGCTGTGGTTCGAACCACCAGTTGGGTGCCTTTCGGAAGTGTAACCTCGTAAGGTTGAGAATCTAAGTCCGCTTCTGGCTCAGGCGCTGCTTCCGTGGACGTCGCCTCAGGGACATTGGCGGCCTGTGGAGTCACTGCTTCACCCCCTCCGCCGCCCGCCGGCAAGTTGCTTTCAGAGCATCCGTTGAAAAACAGGACGAGCAGACTCAAGACGATAGGCATAAGGAAACGATCAGGCATACTTCTCATTTCCGCAAAATCCTTTCTTTCTCCACGAAGTGAAGCTCCACAATCCTACCGTCCCGAGGATATCCAGGAAGTGTTAAGAATCACGCACACGAAAAAAAGAGGAGAGGGCAGAAGGTAACCGCTGCGGATCATCGGCGTTATCCGCGTAATCCGTTCTATCCGTGGGCATTCACTCCCGCGGATAGGACGAATCACACGGATTACGCGGATGTCTACCTAAGATGACAACAAGCGGCGAACTGTCTCGGCGTTCTCACGAATTTCGTCCTTAAAACGGGGGTACATTCCGACTATGACGGCATCCTGAGGCTTGATGTTTTCAAACGCATACCGGAACGCCTCTTCGCGCTTTTCGTCGGAATCGCCCATCCGGCCGGCAGCCAGGATCTTAAATGCCAGGCAGGTTTTGCGGGTCTGACGGATAGCGCGACACATGCGCGCAGGGTCGCCTTCGAGAAAGACATAGCCGAGAGGGAGTTCTCCCAGCATTCGTCGGATTTCTTCAACCGGTCGGGTGAACTGATAGAAGGAGGTCATGTAGAAATCAATATCCCAGTCGTGTTCGTCCACATACTCGACCACCCCTGGAAGATGTGTAGACAGCCCGACAAGGACGCCTGTATCCCGTATTGCCTTCAGGTAATCGCGGACCTTTTCCATGGTGCCGGCCTGATAATTCGAGTCGGTGACTCCCCCGTGATGAACGATTGCCAACGGTTTGAGTTTAGCGACCTCACGGAGACGCGTCGGATCCCCTTGCATTACACCGCCGGTCAGTAAAATCCACTGAATGGGGTCTTTAC
>DAOTAI010000048.1:0-18250 GCA_035593865.1 Acidobacteriota bacterium | reverse complement strand
GCTGTCGCTTAATCGGACTTCCTGGGCTATCCCGCTCTCCAGAAAGAGATTCACGGTGCGGTAAACGGTGGCGTATCCGGTTTGTGGGTCGGATTCCCGAACGCGTCGAATCAGGTCGTCCACATTGACGTGATGCTCCGAAGAAAGAAACGTGTCGAGAATCAGGTCGCGCTGCTGGGTCCTTTTCAACCCCTGGCTGGCAAGGTAATCGTAGAAAAGTCTTTTCAGAACAGAAGACCTGGCTTTTCGTGATTCCTTCATTGCCAATAAGATAACACTTTCTCGCGACTGGTTCTCTTACTTGGCCTTAACTTGCCTTGAGTTGATCTGCGGCCAATGCTATAGTCCCATGTCTCGTTTTCGGCTGGAATGTGGGCTGGTGGAGTAGATGGTTGATCATTCAGCTCGGATGCTCGATTACCTTATCGTATTTGTGAAGACGATCGCTTAGTCGGTGCGGGGACCTTCCCCAAGGTTCAGCCGTCAATCTATTTATCTCAGGTTTGCCAGTATGATTGTGATGAAATTCGGCGGCACCTCGGTTCAAAACGAATCCGCGATGTGCCGCGTGATGGAAGCGGTAAGGATAAATGCAGAACGGCGCCCGGTCGTGGTGCTCTCAGCAATGGCCGGCGCAACCAACGGATTGCTCCAGATTGGAGATTTGGCTTATCAGGGAAAGCGTGAGGAGGCCGAATCGATCCGTGCACAGCTGCTCGAGCAACACCTGACCGTCGCGCGCCAGTTGTTGACCGGGTCGTACCTGGCTCGGGCCGAGGAATTCATCGCCGAGCGCTTCGTCGAGATCTCCAACATCATCCAGGGTCTGTACCTTCTCGGAGAATGCTCACCGCGCACCAAAGACGCGCTCGCCTCTTTCGGCGAACGGCTGAGCACGTTCATATTCGCCGAGGCTTTCAAGGAGCGTGGGTATCCGGCGGTCTTGCTCGACTCGCGGGAACTGATCAAGACCGACGACAATTTCGTGCAGGCTGCGGTGCTCCAGGATGTCTCGTTTCCTCTGATTCGCGAACGACTCACCCCACTTCTTGACGCGGGCCAGATACCGGTGCTTCAGGGATTCATCGGATCGACCGTCGGCGGCATCACAACTACGATCGGCCGCGGGGGCTCAGACTACACGGCCTCGCTCGTTGGCGCTGCCTTGGAGAGCGACGAAATCCAGATTTGGACCGACGTTCCCGGCATCCTCACTACAGATCCGCGTATCGTTCCGAAGGTCTACAAGATCAAGCTGATCTCTTTTGCCGAGGCTTCGGAACTGGCCTATTTTGGGGCGAAGGTTCTGCATCCGAGCACTTTGCTTCCGGCAGTGATGCGCAACATCCCAGTCCAGGTGTGTAACTCGCGGACGATCCACCAGCCAGGGACCTTCATCTCGGCCGAGAGCGTGCCAAGCAGTACCCCGATCAAGTCGATCGCTTGCAAGAAGGGCATTACCATCATCAATATTCATTCCACCCGGATGCTTCTGGCTCACGGCTTTCTCCGGCGAATTTTCGAGGTCTTCGAGAAACACCAGACTGTAGTCGACGTCGTCTCCACCTCTGAAGTGAACGTTTCGCTGACAATCGACTCGACTGCGAGGCTGGACGCGATATTGACCGAGTTGCGGCAGTTTGCCGATGTCGAAGTGGAACAGGACGCCGCCGTGATTTGCGTGGTGGGTGATAATTTGCGGAATACTCCAGGGGTTTCGGGACGCATTTTCAACGCCGTAAAGAACATCAATGTGAGAATGATTTCACAGGGCGCTTCTCGCATTAATGTGACGTTTCTGGTCGGCGGTAACAGAATGGAAGAAGCAGTTCGGGCCCTTCACGAAGAATTCTTCCAGTCCCCCGATCCAGCCATTTTCGAGCCGTGCTGATTACGGCGAATCCACGAATCAGACATCCCTTAGCCCTGGTACAGGGGTGTCTTATTCGTGTTATTCATAACGCCGGAGGCTTCCGATGCACATAGCGCTGATCGGATACGGAAAAATGGGAAAGACCATCGAGCGTCTGGCTCGAGAACAAGGTCACGTAATCACTCGCACGCTGGATATCGAAGACAACCCGATGACTACCGGCTTTTCCGGAGACTGGGTTGAAAAGACCGACGTGCTGATCGATTTCTCTCTCGGGCCTGCAGTCCCTGCCAACATCCGGAATGCGGTTGCGGCAGGCCTGCCGATCGTTGTCGGGGCAACGGGCTGGTATGAGCAGGTCGATGTGTTGCGCCGGGAAGTTGAGAAGCAGGGCGGCGCCTGCGTTTATTCCAGCAACTTCAGCCTGGGGGTTCAGACCTTGTTTTACCTTGTTCGCGAAGCAGCCCGCGTTTTGGCCAGATTCAAAGACTTTCATCCGTTCGTCGTCGAAACCCACCACGTTCAGAAGGTTGATGCCCCTTCAGGAACGGCGCTAACGATCAAGAAAATCATGGGAGAGTATTACTATCAGCCGATTCCGATCTCGAGCGTGCGAGCGGGGTTCTTTCCGGGCGTTCACACGGTGGGTTTCGATTCGCCGGTCGATACCTTAGTATTAGAACATACCGCCCGCAGTCGAGATGGATTCGCCCGCGGAGCGCTGCTGGCGGCGGATTGGATTCGCGGTAAGAAAGGTTTCTTCACTTTCGAGCAGGTAATCTTTGGAGACCAAGAAGTATGAATATCGAAGGTTGCGGCACGGCGCTGGTAACCCCCTTTACCAACACCAACGCTCTCGATGTCGAGGCTCTAAAGCGGCTGGTTCGCTGGCAGATAGAGTCAGGGATTGATTTCCTCGTTCCGTGCGGGACCACGGGCGAAAGTGTGACGTTGGACGAGGATGAGTACCGCCAGGTGATCCGTATCTGCGTGGAAGAAGCTCGCGACAAGATACCCGTGGTCGCAGGGGCGGGAAGTAACAACACCGATCATGCGCTACATCTGGCCCGCCTTGCCGAAGCCGAGGGCGCCGATGCGATTCTGTCAGTCACGCCTTACTACAACAAGCCGTCACAGGAGGGGCTGTTCCGTCATTATCAGGCGATAGCCGAATCCGTGCGCATACCCGTCGTTCTTTACAACGTCCCGGGACGGACCGGTTGCAACCTGCTTCCGGAAACCATTATCCGGCTGGCCGAGATCCCGAATATCGTTGCGGTGAAGGAGGCAAGCGGGAGCCTTGCCCAGATTATGGACCTGCTCAAAGCCCGCCCCGCCGGTTTCCGAGTGCTTTCGGGCGATGATGCCATGGCTTTTGCTTTGGTGGCGCTCGGTGGAGACGGACTCATTTCGGTTGCCAGCAACATCATCCCCAAAGAGATGTCGGCCATGATCGCCGCCCTGCGGCGTGGCGATCTGAATGAAGGGCGGCGCCTTCACTTCCGATACTTGGACTTGATGAACCTTAACTTCATTGAATCAAACCCGATTCCCGTGAAGTATGCCGTCTCTCGCCTGGGATACATACAAGAAGCCTACCGGTTGCCGCTCTGCCCTATGAACCAGGCGAACAAGGCAAAGATGGACCGGGAACTGGAAAAGCTCGAACTGGTGACCAGCCGTGTATAGGGAAATCGAACGGCTTTTTGAGCAAAGCGAGTATTCCGCCCAGGATCGGTCCGTTTTCGAGGAGTTTCTCCAGGCGTTGGATAGTGGCCAAGTGCGTGCCGCGGAGAAGTCCGAGGGTCGTTGGAGGGTAAATTCCTGGGTCAAGAAAGGGATTCTGGTCGGCTTCAGAATGGGCGTTCTGAAGGACTGCTCGATCGACGGCCAGTTTCGCTATTTCGACAAAGATACTTATCCGCTGAAATCGCTGGAGCTCAGTTCGGCGGTCCGCCTCGTTCCGGGTGGTTCATCCATTCGTCGGGGCGCTTACGTTGCACCAGGCGTCACCTGTATGCCGCCGATGTACATCAACGTCGGTGCTTACGTTGACGAAGGGACAATGGTCGACTCTCATGCCTTGGTCGGTTCCTGTGCACAGATCGGCAAGAGGGTGCATTTGAGCGCCGCGGCGCAGGTGGGCGGCGTGCTCGAGCCGGTCGGGGCGCTCCCTGTCATCATCGAAGATGAAGTGCTGGTGGGGGGTAACTGCGGGATTTACGAGGGGACCATCGTCCGGCGTGGAGCGATCCTTGCCGCCGGCGTGATTCTCACCCGCGGAACGCCGGTGTATGACCTGGTGCGCGAGACTGTCTATCGGGCAACTGACGATCAGCCTCTCGAAATCCCGGAAGGCTCGGTGGTTGTCGCCGGAACGCGCCCGGTCCAGTCCGGTTTTGGGAAGAGCCAGGGTATTTCCGTCTACACTCCGGTAATCGTCAAGTACCGGGACCCGAAAACCGAGAAGTCGGTCAAGCTGGAGGATTGGCTGCGGTAGTACTCGGCCGAAGCCTATGACGCAGAAATTCGCTTCGCGCCTCGGCGGCATCCAGATCTCGATGATCCGGCAGATCATGGATCGAGCGGCCGGCTGCGTCAATCTCGGAATCGGCGAGCCTGATTTCTTTGCCCCCGCCAACGTTCGACGGGAGGCATGCCGGATCGTCCAGGAAGAGAAGATCCCCTATTCGCCAAATGCCGGGCTGCTTGACCTGCGCTCTGCCGTGCATGCCTGGCACGGCTCGCCCCCGGGCCATTCCGTCTGCGTCTGTAACGGCAGCCAGGAAGCGCTATTTGATCTTCTCTTCGCCTTGGTTGACCCCGGGGACGAAGTGCTGGTTCCAAATCCCGGTTTTGTCGCCTATCCCGTCATCGTTCGACTGGCTGGCGGGATTCCGGTCAGCTACCGGCTTGACCCGACCGCCGACTTCACCCTGGATCGAGATCATCTGGCCGCGTGCTTCTCTGACCGCACGCGGATCATGATCCTCAACACGCCGTCTAATCCTACGGGACGATGCCTGACTTATTCCGATCTCGAGTTTTTGTGCGGTTTAGCGGAGGCGCACGGGACGGTATTGATCAGCGATGAGATCTATCGGGAAATCTACTACACCGATCAGCGTCCTCCGACGATCCTGGACGCCAGCCGGCGTGCCGTGGTCGTGTCCGGCGTTTCGAAAATGGCCTGCATGACCGGATGGCGGGTCGGCTGGGCCTGCGGGCCAACCGAGATTATCGAGAAAATGACCGTGATGCACCAGTACACGTCCTCCTGCGCTTCAACTCTCGGTCAAAGAGCCGCTCTTGAGGTTTTCACAGAAGAAGGCCAGGCAGGCATTGAGGAAGTGCGGCTCAAGCTTGCCGATAACGCCCGGTTGCTATGCGGGTTTCTGCGCGACGAACTCGGGAGACGCTTTGTCCAGCCCGAAGGCGCTTTTTATCTCATGCTTGACGTGCGGGATACGGGAAGAGACAGTCTTTCGGTTGCTCTTGACCTGCTGAAGGACGGGGTTGCCACGATTCCCGGCGCAGCTTTTGGCTCGGAGGGGGAAGGCTTTCTTCGGCTGTCCTTCGCCTGCGAACAGCCGACGTTGCTGGAAGGTCTGGGACGATTGAAACGATCGCGTGTGTTTCGATAGGCGATTGCGCGTTTTGGGGAACGTAGGGCGGATGTAAAGGGGTCAGCGCTTCAAAATTCAAAAAGCGATGTTTTTCGTTTTTGAATTTTGAAGCGCTGACCCCTCAAGTCTTACGATAACGCCCGGTTGCTATGCGGGTTTCTGCGCGACGAACTCGGGAGACGCTTTGTCCAGCCCGAAGGCGCTTTTTATCTCATGCTTGACGTGCGGGATACGGGAAGAGACAGTCTTTCGGTTGCTCTTGACCTGCTGAAGGACGGGGTTGCCACGATTCCCGGCGCAGCTTTTGGCTCGGAGGGGGAAGGCTTTCTTCGGCTGTCCTTCGCCTGCGAACAGCCGACGTTGCTGGAAGGTCTGGGACGATTGAAACGATCGCGTGTGTTTCGATAGGCGATTGCGCGTTTTGGGGAACGTAGGGCGGATGTAAAGGGGTCAGCGCTTCAAAATTCAAAAAGCGATGTTTTTCGTTTTTGAATTTTGAAGCGCTGACCCCTCAAGTCTTACAGCTAGCCAAAGAAACAACCATGTTTGTCCTCGTCGACTATCGACAAGAACTCCTGGATCGAGGAGACCCACGTCCGGGCTTCGTATCGGTGCCATTTCAGGTCACCGGGCATCCAGAAAACCTTCCAAGCCTTTTGCGTTCTCATATACGTTGCCTTCGCGATTGGTTCCTCGTGAACTTGACTCGGGTCAAGCAACTTCGGACGGATCGAGTACAGTTCCACGCTTTGGCCTTCAATCCGGTACCCGTGGTCCAACCTCGTCCGAATCTCAGGTGGTGGACGTCTTTTATCCAGGAATTTGGATACTGCCTCCTGAATTTCTTGCAACTCGGAATCAGTGAAAGCCACGTTCCTCCTACCCGCCTAAGGGCCGGTAAAGGGGTCAGCGCTTCAAAATTCAAAAAGCGAAGTTTTTCGCTCTTGAATTTTGAAGCGCTGACCCCTACTTCCCCGCCCACAGGCGGCACAGATGAAGGATCGTCTCGGACGCCTTCTGGAGTGCTCGGGCGGGGATCCATTCCGTTTTGGAATGGAAGCGCAGCCCGCCGGCAAAGATGTTGGGCGTCGGTAATCCCATAAAACAGAGACGGGCGCCGTCGGTGCCTCCGCGGATGGCCTTGCGAATCACGGAAATACCGGCTGCGGCCATGGCTTGCTCGGCCTTTTTCACAACCTCCGGGTGTTGCGAAAGCACTTCGTTCATATTGCGGTACTGCTCGGTAAACGTTGGTGTGACCTGTAGTCCCGGGTAGCGGAGTTCGAACGCGGCAATCTGCCGGCGCAGGAACTCGATGCGCCGGGCGTTCTGCTCAGCCTCGAAATCCCGGATTATGAGCGTGACCTTCGCTTCGTTTTCATCTCCCTTGAACTCCGTCATATGAAAGAAGCCTTCGCGCTTTTCCGTGTGTTCCGGAGTCTCGGCTTCCGGGAGGGAGGCAATGAAACGCGCGGCCACAGCAGCGGCGTTGATCATTTGGTTCTTGGCGTATCCCGGGTGAATGTTCCTTCCCTTGAACACCAGGACGGCCTTGTGAGCGTTGAAACACTCGTCCTCCAACTCACCGATCATCCCACCATCCATGGTGTAACCGTACCGACCCAGGCGGGACAGATCGATCCCGTCCGTCCCTCGTCCGATCTCTTCGTCGGGGGTGAATGCGATCCGGAGTTCGGGATGAGAAATTTCCGGAAAGCGAACCAGAGCAGCCAAGGCCGCCATGATTTCCGCGATTCCGGCTTTGTCGTCAGCACCCAGCAGGGTATCGCCTGCGGCGGTAATAATTGTCTCTCCCTTGAACAGCAAAAGGTCCGGTTCCTCCTCGGGACTGAGGATCAGGTCCGGATTCCTGGGGAATCGAATCGGGCCGCCGTCGTAATTCTCGCGGACAATCGGGCATACTCCGCGACCGCTTTCGGACGGCGAGGTGTCAAAATGCGCCAGAAAGGTCAGTGGAGGAGAGTTTGTGCCTTCGGAGGCGGGCAGCACAGCATAAAGAAACCCATCTGACGTCAATTCCAAGTTTTGCAATCCGAGATCTTTCAACTCGGCTTCCACCATCCGGGCCAGTTCGATTTGCCCCGGTGTTGACGGGCGTTCCGTGGACTGCTCATCAGAGCGAGTATCGACCGTGACGTATCGAAGAAAGCGAGACAGACTGTCTTCTTGCAAGAACTGTTGGATCTCCTGTCTGAGCATGTATTCTCTCCTTCAGGGGCAGGATCGCACAGATGCGCGTGAGCGTCGAGAGTCTATGCTTCAAGCGGTGCGAGACGGGCGATGATTTGTCTGATGCGTTCAATCTCGTCCGAATTGATGATATGACCCATGCCGGAGTAGATCCGTTTTTCGACACTCGCGCCGGCCGTTTGGAAAAAGCCAGCTGTCTCGTCCACCCGCTCAACGGGGATGTGCGAATCCTGGTCTCCGCATCCCAGGAACACAGTAATGCCTGTCAAACTCTCTCCGGGATACCGGGGGGTGCCGGGCGGTCCAATCAGGCCGCCACTCAGGCCGATCACGGTGGAACAGTAATCCCGGTGACGGGCCACAAATTCAAGAGCCAGGCACGCGCCCTGGGAGAAACCCAGGAGGCAGACTTGTGAGGGTTCGAGCCCGCCGTCTTTGAGCTCAGAGAGCAACGCCCGAACACGGTTCAGGGACTGCGTAAGGTAAGGTTCGTTCTTTTCCAGCGGTGACATAAAGGGGAAGGGATACCAGGAGTTCCCGGGCGCCTCGGGTGCTATGAAAGCAATCTCCGGCGATTCAAAGCGGCGGGCGAGATTACGCATATCAGCGGCGCTGCCGCCTCGTCCATGAAGAAGAACCATCGCTCCTTTGGCGGTTTCCAAAGGGCTTCCCCAGCGCATCACAGCACTGTTGTTCATAAGCTGCCTGGATCCTACCGTACCGGTGCCACCTGCCTAAGCTCCAGGGAGGGTAAACCCGCCTCGATTATCGCCCTTTTCGGCTCGAGCCAGGGCGGAAGTACCAATGATTCACCGAGTCTAGCCGGATCTTCATCGATAGCAAAGCCCGGGCCATCTGTCGCCAACTCAAACAAGACTCCACCCGGCTCAAGGAAATAAACAGACTTGAACCAGAACCGATCTATCACCTCTGTGGGCCGTCGACCGGCCTGCTCCACTCGTTGGCGCATGTTCTGCTGATGTGTCTCGTCATCCACCCGCCAGGCGAGATGATGAATGCTCCCCACGCCCC
Source organism: Acidobacteriota bacterium (assembly GCA_035593865.1). Taxonomy (GTDB): domain Bacteria; phylum Acidobacteriota; class UBA6911; order RPQK01; family RPQK01; genus RPQK01. Next base: position 9,508 of record DAOTAI010000048.1, on the reverse strand, counting down.
AGGCGCCGCGCCGCGACGATGCGGCCTCGCGAATATCGATCCAACAACCCGAGGCTCCGTCGCGCACTCCGTAGCGGTGCCATCCGTTTTCAGTCCCGATGTGACTGAAACCAAGGGCCTCGGTGATGAAAGAGGCAGTCAGGGTAAGATCATGTTCCCAAAGCCGGGCGCCTTCCAGTCCTCGAATCTGCTGCTCCACCGGCACCGGACTTTCTTCCCAAGGCGTGAATTGACGATTGAGGGCCTGCGGATTCTCCACGAGGCACAGTTCCAGACCATGGGGGTCAACTAATTGCAAAGATCGATGACCGAATCGCGTTTCGCTGCCCGTGATTTTCGTTCCATAGCTTCTCAGGCGAGTTTCCCAGAACGCGAGGCTTCCCGGCGGAACGGCGAGGGAAACCTCGACTGCCAACCCGTGTCCCATCCGCGCCGGTGCCAGATGCGACCAGGGAAAAAAGGTCAGATCCGAGCCGGGATGCCCCTCGGCATCGGCATAGAAAAGGTGGTACGTAAAAGGATCATCCTGATTGACGCTTCTCTTCACGAGCCGAAGACCTAGAACTCCGGCATAGAAGTCCAGGTTCTCCTGGGCGGGACCGGCAATAGCCGTGACATGATGGAGTCCGTTTACACCTTGCATCACTCTTCTCCAGACTTGTTGGCGGTGAGGTCTTTCTCCATTATCCTGTACGGGAGTCATAAACGGGAGGATTCATATGAATCGACGCCAATTCCTCTCGACGGCTGTAGCTGGGACGCTGATCAGAGCGACGGAAACGCCGCCGAACATTGTCTTTATCCTCGCAGATGATCTAGGTTACGGAGATCTCGGTTGTTTTGGGCAGCAGAAGATCAGAACCCCGAATATAGACAGGCTGGCTGCTTCAGGGATGCGCTTCACACGTCACTACTCCGGAAGCCCCGTTTGCGCTCCGTCACGTTGCGTCCTGATGACCGGCCTTCACCCCGGCCACTCTGCCATTCGTGATAACAAGGAGATTCAACCTGAAGGACAGGCGTCCTTGCCGGCGGGCACCGAGACACTGGCTCGAGCGCTGCGAAAAGTCGGATACAGGACTGGTTGTTTCGGGAAATGGGGTCTGGGAGCGCCGGGCAGTCCCGGAGAACCCTTGCGTCAAGGTTTCGATCGGTTCTTCGGCTACAATTGCCAGCGGCACGCTCATAATTACTATCCGTCGTACCTGTGGGATAACGACCAGCGCCGTCCACTCGACAATCCAGAATTTTCGCCTCATCAGCGTTTACCCGAGCATCTGGATCCCAACGATCCCGCCAGTTACAAGCAGTACACGGGGAGACAATATTCCGCAGACCTGATTGCCGAGGAAGCTCGAAAATTCGTTCGAGCTCATTCCACTCGTCCGTTCTTTCTGGCCTGGACCACAACGGTCCCGCACGTTGCACTTCAAGTTCCCGACGAAGAACTTGCCGAATACCTGGGGCGCTGGCCTGAGACACCCTATCGAGGTGAACGAAGGTACCTTCCGCACCGTACCCCGCGAGCCGCGTATGCGGCCATGATCACCCGCCTGGACAGAGAAGTGGGACGGATGATGCAACTGGTCCGTGAACTGGGCCTTGAGCAGCGTACTATCTTCATCTTCGTCTCCGATAACGGTCCGGTTACTGGCGGGACTGGCGGCACTGACTATTCGTTTTTCAACTCGAATGCGCATCTGAGAGCAGGAAAGGGCGCGGTCTATGAGGGAGGCATTCGGGTGCCTATGATCATCAGCTGGCCGGGACGGATTGCCGCCGGCACGCAATCAGATCGAGTGACGGGATTTGAAGACTGGTTCCCGACCCTGCTGGAACTCGCTGGACTGCAAGCACCTGGTGGCCTTGACGGCATCAGCTTCGCCCCGACGTTGTTCGGCGGCAACCAAACACCCAGACCCTTTCTTTATCGGGAATTCCCCGCTTACGGTGGCCAGCAATGCCTGCTCTCGGGGGACTGGAAGCTTGTCCGGCGCGATTTGAATCCGAATCGTTCTGAAGCCTTTGAGGCTCGGCCCACGACGGAACTCTACAATCTCGCCTTGGATCCGCTCGAACGCCAGGATGTGGCAGCGGCAAATCCGAAGGTGGTTGCTCGCCTGGAAGAAATGGCGCGTTCGCAACACAGCAACTCCGATATGTTTCCTTTTCCAGCTCTGGATACGTGACGGGGGGTGATTGTATTGTCGACTGGCGAGGCGGGCAGTCGGTCCTGACGGCTCTCTGGAGTTGCTAACGACACCGGGGGTGTCGCCGACAAAGCGGCTCCACCCCCGGCTACTCTCCTCGCACGCCTCCGGCGTGCGGTTTGTCCTCAGTCAGAAAGAGAGACCGCTTAGGTTAGCGCTTATGGGGCTTTGCCCTAGGCTAAACTGAATCCAGCCCTTTCCTTAAGAACTCTCAAGAGCGCATCATCCCCGCCTCTTACGGCGCCCGCTCGATCCGGACAGGTCAAAAGACGATATCGATGCCTACATGACCGCGTACCGCTGGCCCATGACCGTAGACCGGTGGAGGTGGCGGCGGGGGATAAGGGCAGGCCGGGTAGTATCCGTATGCGGGAACAACCGGCACGACCGGGTAGACCGGATACGCCCGATAATGGTGATGATGAACAACCACACCGTGCGGCCGGTGGCGGTGGATCTTCTTGAACACCTTCTTTTCCACTTTGTGAACGTGTTTGTAACCCCCATGACCGTGGTGTCCTCGGCCTTTGCCTCGTCCATCAGCCAAGGCAGGAGATGCGACAAACATCACCAGGAACAGTGGCAAAAGCAAGTACTTCTTCATCGAATTCATCGAAATCTCCTTTCAATCACCTGGATGAAAACGCGGGAATAGAGGTTCATCATTTCGCGCGAAGATTTTGGCAGGGAAACGACGCCCGCCACTTCATGCTACTATCCGGCCTGATGAAGACACTTCTGGCCTGTTGTCTGCCTCAAATCGCTTTCCTGTGCCTGAGTACCTTTGCCGACACCAATTTCAACCGCGATTGGAAGTTTTCAAAAGGCGCCCAGACCGGGGCCGAAGCTGTCGATTTCGACGACAGTACATGGGTCGCGGTCAGGCTACCGCACGATTGGGCCATTTACGGCCCTTACCAGCCTGACGGCGACGGACACACCGGGAAGTTGCCCTGGAGGGGAGAGGGGTGGTACCGCAAGAACTTTTACCTCGCGCCTGACGATGCTGGAAAACGCGTCTATCTGGACTTCGATGGCGTGATGGCGATGCCTGTCATCTATGTCAATGGACAAAAGGCAGGCAGTTGGGACTATGGCTACATGTCGTTTCGGGTCGATGCAACCCGCTTTGTCCGGTTCGGCCAGTCAAACGTGGTTGCCGTGCATGTCGACACACGTCCCCACAGATCACGCTGGTATCCCGGCGCCGGAATATATCGCAAAGTCCGGTTGGTACTCCGTAACCCGGTAAGCATCGCCCATTGGGGCACTTTCGTGACGACGCCCGAAGTGACCGATGAGGCGGCTACCGTGCGTGTGCAGACAACCGTCGAAAACCATCACAAGCATCCTGCAGCTGTTCGGCTGGAGACTGCCCTGCTTGATCCGACCGGGAGACAACTGGCTAAGAAGGAGCTGTCGGCACAGATTGCCGGGGAAGGTGAGCATCAATTCGACGCGCGGTTTGAAATTTCCAGGCCCCTTCGTTGGGATATTGAGACGCCGCGGCTTTACACCGTTTCAAATAGTGTCTTTGTTGGTCACAAGATGGTCGATTCCAGCCAGACGCCGTTCGGCATCCGAACCTTCGCCTTCACGCCTGACGATGGCTTTCACCTCAATGGGCGTCGAGTTCAGCTAAAGGGAGTCAATCTTCATCACGATCATGGCCCTCTCGGGGCCGCCTTTTACACCCGGGCCATGGAGCGGCAGTTGCAGATCATGAAAGATATGGGAGTCAACGCGGTGCGCACCAGCCACAATCCGCCTCCCCCGGAATTGCTCGATCTCTGCGACCGGATGGGACTGCTCGTCTGGAACGAAGCCTTCGACAAATGGGACGGAACGTCGACGCGGCTGCCGGACGTCCCGATTCTGGAACATAATTTCAAGCAAATACGCAACTTCGTGCGCCGCGATCGAAATCATCCTTCGGTGGTTGTCTGGAGTGCGGGTAACGAAGTCTGGGACTTGGAAAATGGCCGTCTGCCTGATTCCCCAAGCCTTTTGCGCCAGATGGTACGGTGTTTTAAAGAGCTGGATCCGACCCGTCCCGTGGCCCTTGCACACGCAGTCCCAGAATCAGCCAGGACGCCACTTGATGATTCGCTTGATGTCGCCGGGTGGAATTACCAGCGTCGCTATGCCATTTCAAGGGAGGTGCGTCCGAAACTGCCCATCGTATATAGTGAATCGGCCTCGGCATACAGCACCCGCGGGTATTACCAACTCCCGCACCCGGCGAACAAAACTGACTACTCTGCTGATATACGAACGACTTCATATGATCACAACGCTGCCGAATGGGCCGACTTGGCTGATACAGAGTTTGCCCTGATGGAGAAAGATCGGTTCGTCGCCGGCGAGTTTGTCTGGACCGGCTTCGATTACCTGGGTGAACCGGTCCCCTTTATTGCGGAAGGCTGGGGGAGCTTCAAGAAGCGTAAGATCTCAAAGGCGCAGGAATCTCGCAGCAGTTCGTTTGGAATCGTCGACCTGGTGGGAATTCCTAAAGATCGATATTTCCTCTATCGTTCCTATTGGGCACCCGAGAAAATCACGGTCCATATTCTTCCGCACTGGAACTGGCCAGATCGCGTGGGTGCCAAAGTCCCGGTCTACGTTTATACGAACGGAGATTCCGCCGAATTGTTTGTAAATGGGAAGTCAGTCGGAAAGAAGTCCAAGGATCCACAGGCCGCCAATGTCATGGACCGATACCGCTTACGATGGGAAGATGTGATTTATGAGCCTGGAGAAGTGAAGGCGGTCGCGTATCGAGGAAGCAGTCCGATTGGAACAGCGGTCGTACGCACGGCTGGAGAGCCGGTGGCCCTGCGACTGAGTCCGGATCGCGAATTGCTGGAGGCCAGCGGGGAGGATCTCTGCTACGTTCTGGTGGAAGCGGTTGACAGCCGGGGAACGGTCTGTCCATTGGCCATGAACCGAGTGACCTTCGCGGTGAGTGGACCCGCTACGATTGCGGGGGTGGGGAACGGAGATCATCACTTTCCTCACGAATTCGTTGCGGATTCGGTACCGCTTTTCTATGGAAAAGCCATGCTGATTCTGCGAACCGAGGAAGGTCGCGGTGGCACCATCCAGATAACCGCCAAGAGCCCCGGTCTAAAGCCGGCGACGGTGAGCGTGAGCAGCCGCTGAGAAGCAAGGGATAAAGGGATAAAGGGACAAAGGGGAAAAAGGAATGGTATCCAATCTCAACATCATTGAAGGCCCGTATCTTAAGGACCTGCTGGACCAGCCGGTCGCCCTGCAAAATACGGTCGACGCCCTGGAATACGCGCCGTTCAGACGACTCCATGAAGAGAGCCGTCGTTATCAAAGAATAGTACTGACCGGCATGGGAAGTTCTCTTCATGCCCTGTACCCGCTTCATCTCGAGCTTGTGGCGGCAGGATTGCCATCGATGCACCTGGAGACGGCGGAACTAGTTCACTATCAGGCTGAGCTGTTAACTAAACGAACGCTGCTTGTCGCCGTTTCTCAATCCGGGCGAAGCGCGGAGATCGTGCATTTGCTCGACATCGCAAAAGAGCGCAGGTGTCGACTGATTGGTGTGACTAATGATCCGATGTCTCCGCTTGCCGGAGAATCGGAGAGTCTGCTGGTCATGCACGCTGGGGAGGAATCATCCGTTTCCTGCAAAACCTTCGTGGCGACGCTCCTGGTCCTGGAATGGCTGGGCGCGCTGATGCTCGGGCGAAATCTGGAAGAAACCCGGGCTGCACTGGCCAAGTCCGTCACGGCGACTGAGGAATACCTGGCCGCGTGGAGGCGCCACCTTGAGGCCTTCGCCTGTTCGCTCGAAGGTGTCGGGCATGTTTTCGTGGTGGGACGAGGACGGTCTATCGCTGCCGCGCAGACCGGCGGTCTGATTTTGAAGGAATCGACTCATGTTCCGGCGGAAGGTATGAGCAGCGCTGCCTTTCGACACGGTCCGTTTGAAAGCATCAGTCCGCAAACCTATGTGATGGTGATGGAGGGGGATTCGAGGACGGCCGGTCTAAACAGCCGGCTGGCCGAGGATATCCGGGCCGCCGGAGGGCGAGCCGGACTGGTTTCCGCCAGCGCAGCAAACGAGGAATGTCGCATTCCAGGATCGGACGAAAGCATTCGCCCAATCCTGGAAATTCTACCTGTCCAGATGCTTTCGCTCGCCCTGGCGGCACTCAGGGGGCGGGAAGCGGGACGGTTCACTCTTGGCTCTAAGGTGACGACCACCGAGTGACCTAGGTTGTTCTCCTGTAGTTGGCGGTCATGAAGGTCTTCCAAGTGCCGTCAGGGGCCAGGAAACGCGAAGTCAGGGTCCGATGGTCCGGACTCTTGATCTCAATAACGTCCTGGTATTTTGCCATCTTTCCTTGCTCAATCATGTCTGGCCCTTCGGTATCCAGGGTAAGAACTTTCTCCGAGGAATCGAGCGTACCTTCGTAGATCCACAGGTTTGTCATCATGGATCCGACGAATGTACCTACAAAACGCTGCTTTTGGGGATCGTAGCCGTACGTTGCCAGGGTGGTTCCCTGTCCGCCGCCTGGCATCTCGACGCGTCCCTCTGCCAGAATCCAGAGGTCGCCCAGTGTCCGAACCGTTTCGGTTCCCGTGGACTTGACTGGCGGTTGCCCTGGTCCCATTACCGCCTCGCCTTCGTAAGTCCAGTTGCCAATCAGCTGTTGCAGCCATTTGTGTTCTTTCACGGGTTCCGCCGACTCACACCCCTCGATTTTGACTTCGGTAGTCTCGCCGGTTTCTTTTGTTGCCATTACTTTGCCTCCTTAGGTCAGCTGTTTTTGATTTTTGCCTTCGAACGGCAGATATCCGGATTCGGCACGTGTGGTAGGAATTACAGAGTTACATAAAATCATACATGCTTTCCCGAGTCAGATCGACCGCGTTCCCGGCCTCAATTCGGGGATCCCGTCTTTAATCCGCGTGATCCGCGTAATCCGTCCTATCCGCGGGTACTCATTCCCGCAGATAATACGGATCACACGGATTACGCGGATGATTTTCCCCCGCTAGTCATAGAACTCTCTGTAAAATGATTCCGATGCAAGCGGCCGACGTCACCCTGCAAAAGAGCATGCCTCACAGCGTCGATGCGGAAAAGGCCGTTCTCGGCGCCATTCTCATTGACAACAGCACTTTTGACCAAGCCGCCGAGACGCTTTCTCCCGAAGACTTTTATTTTGAAGCGCACAGAAAGATTTTCATAAGCATGCTGCAGCTCTCCCGGGCGTTCAAGCCGATCGATACTCTCACAGTAGCCCACGAGCTGCAGAATTCGAACGACCTTGAGGCATTGGGAGGCGTGCCCTATATCGCCGGCTTAATGGACGGTGTCCCCAGGGTCAGCAATATTGAGCACTACGTCCGAATCATCCGGGAGAAGTCGACACTCCGCAAGCTGATCCATTCAGCCAACGAAATCCTGGAGCGCGGGTTTTCAAACCAGGAGGACGTCGACGAACTGCTGAACCGGGCGGAGCGTTCGATCTTCGAAATCAGCCAGGCGAACATCAGGACCGGATTCCGAAAGCTGCAAGACCTGATTCCCGAGGTGTACCAGGGCATCGAGATGCTCAGCAAGCAACGAGATCTCGTAACCGGTATATCGACCGGGTATTACGAGTTGGACGCCATGACCTCCGGTCTTCAGCCCTCGGACTTGATCATCATTGCGGCACGTCCCGGTCTGGGCAAGACGAGCTTCGCTCTGAATATCGGTCAGCATGCGGCCATGATGAACAAGGTCGTGGGCATCTTCAGTCTCGAAATGGCCGCCCAACAGCTGGTCAATCGCCTGATCTGCGCTGAAGCTCGAGTTGACAGCCACCGCGTACGTACCGGCAAGCTTCACAAAGAGGACTGGCAACAACTCGGCAAAGCAATCACCCGACTCGACAAAGCTCAAATCTTTATTGACGACACACCGGGAATCAGCGTCACCGAGATGAGATCCAAAGCCAGGCGGCTCAAATCCGAATATGGTCTGGATCTATTGATTGTCGACTATCTGCAATTGATGTCGCCCGGTCCGCTTGGTCGGTCCCGGTACGAAAACCGGCAGCAGGAGATTTCGGCTATCAGCCGATCGCTCAAGGGATTGGCGAAAGAGCTGAACGTGCCCCTTATTGCGATTTCGCAGCTTAGCCGGGCACCCGAACAAAGGCGGGGTGACCACAAGCCCCAGTTATCCGATTTGCGCGAATCAGGGTCTATTGAGCAGGACGCGGATGTCGTCTTGTTCATCTATCGGGAAGACCTCTACAGCAGGGAGGAAAACCCGGAGGAAAAAGGAATCGCCCAAATCATCATCGGGAAGCAGCGAAACGGCCCTGTCGGGATCGTTCGTCTGGCCTTCATTGAACAATGGACCAAATTCGAAAACCTGGCGCCTGATCGCCCGATGTAAGCTGGTTGAAGGAGTCGGTTTTGGAATCGGGATATCTCGAAAATGAACGGCCCGGCAGTAATGTCAGGACCTGGGTCGAAATCTCACTTGAGCGGATTGCGACGAACCTGGAAGCCATACGCCGGCGAATCGGAAAAGGAACCGACGTCATTGCCGTTGTTAAGGCGAATGCTTATGGCCATGGAGCCTCGGTTGTGGCCAGGTTCCTGCGCGACCAAGGCGTAACGTCTTTTGCGACCGCAACACTGGAAGAGGCTATCGAGGTGCGTTGCGTCGTCCCTGACGCACAAATCCTGGTCTTCAGCGGATGCGACAGCGGCCAGGAACCGCGATTTCGAGGGCATAACCTGACGGCCGCGGTTTTCGAGCGTGGGCGCGTCCCTGACGTCAAGATCGAAGTAGAAGTCGATTCGGGGATGGGACGGCTGGGTGTCCCTCACGCCCAGGCAGGCTCATTCCTGGCTCAGTTGAGGAACCGGCTGGCCGGTGTTTACTCCCATTTTGCTTCGGCCGACGCCGATGTGGAGTTCTCGCGGTTTCAGCTCAAGAATTTCCTTAGCGCGACCAGCGGCGTCGGGTGCAGGCGCCACATCGCCAACAGCGCCGGTCTGCGCTTCCCGGATGCCCATCTTGATGCGGTTCGGCCGGGGCTGGCGCTCTATGGCATAGCCCCCTGCCCCGCCGTCTCGGACGTTCGGCCCGTCTTGTCCTGGAAAACGCGCATACTGTCGCTGCGCCACATGTCAGCAGGGGAGAGCGTTGGCTACAACCGGACTTACATCGCCTCCAGTCCCCGCGTGATTGCAGTTCTTCCAGTCGGTTACGCAGACGGCTACAACCGTGCTTTCTCCAACAAGGCCCA
>DAOTAI010000546.1:0-3038 GCA_035593865.1 Acidobacteriota bacterium | reverse complement strand
AATCGTCAGGAAAGGGCAGGCTCAGATACAACCGGGGTTTTTCAGCGGAATCAAATTCTTTAGACACGGCCCCGGTCATGGGCTCATTCCGGGCCCAGGAAGTAGTCGGGAATCAAGGTGCTCAACGCCGGGATGAAGATGACGAGCAGGAGAGCCGCCATCAGTGCCAGGACAAAGGGCAGGCTGTACCGGACCGTCTGGTCGTAGCTTGTCTTAACCACGCTCGTTGCCACAAACAATCCGACAGCCACCGGCGGAGTCGTCGAGCCAATCTGCGTGGCGACAACCATAACCATCCCGAGATGAATCGGGTCGTACGCAAACTGATGGCTCACAAAGACGATCACCGGCACGATGATCACCAAAACAGCAAGGCCCTCCACGAACATCGTGAGAAACAACATCACGGCGACGAGGATCAGTAAGACAACCAGGGAATTGTGCGAGACGCTCACGAGGAGCGAGAAGACCACTTCGTTGAAATCCAGAAAAGTCATCAGCCAGCCGAACGCCCCGGCCACCGCGATTATTCCTACGACTGTGGTGGTCGTAACCGCCGCATTCAGCAGAATCTCCGGCAATTGCCGCAATGACAGCGACCGATAGACGAAAAACGCCACGACGAAGGCGTAAATGCAGGCTATCACGCCGGCTTCCGTTGCCGTGAAGATACCTCCAAGAATCCCCCCGATGATGATAACTGGCGCAACGAGTGCCACCCAGACGCGCGGGATCTCGCGGAGCACGGGCCTCAGGCGAAACTTGCCTGAGGTCCGGCGAAGCTCTGGAAAGCCCGGGCGGAGAGAATGTGCCCAAATCGTGCCCATAAGGGCTGCCGAGATCAGCAAACCAGGTATGATGCCGGCTAGGAACATCCGGCCGATCGAGACGCCCGTCAACGAGCCGTACACGATCATCACCATGCTCGGAGGAATGATGGAACCGATGATCCCGGCCGTCCCCAGCAGCGAGGCGGTAAACCCCGGCTTGTAGCCTTTCTCCTTCATCGCGGGGGCAACAACCGAGCCGATGGCTGACGTGGAGGCCACTGCCGATCCGCAGACGTTCCCGAAGATGATGCAGGCGACCACCGAGGCATGCCCGAGGCCGCCGCGCAAGTGACCTACGACGGTTTCCGCAAACGTCACAAGCTTTCTGCTCATGCCCCCTGCCGTCATCAACTCGCCGGCAAGAATGAAATAGGGCAAGGCGAGCAGGCTGAACGAATCAACCATCGCGAACATCTTCTGCGGAAATATCGCCGGGCCGATTTCCGGGATCAGGATAATACCCAGAAGCGCCACACTGCCGATGGCGCACAGCACGGGCGCCCCGATCAGAATCAGCAGCAACAGTGCCACGAACAGACCCGCGAGCACCTTACGTCCCCCTTTCGCCCCGGCGGAAATGGCGAACATGGCCGGCCAGGTTACGGACAACGACCACTCCGAGGTACAAACCACCGATCAGCTCACCGGCGTAAATCCATGACATGGCAATGCCCAGTGCGGCACTGACCTGATTCTGCCCGATCTTTACGAGTTCGAGTGTGTAAAAGACGATGGTCACGGCGAGCAACAACCACATCAAGTCAAAAAAGACCGAGAAAACCTTCTGGAGGCGCCCGGGAAGTTTGTCGAAAAGGACCTGCATTCCGATATGGGCACCGCGGTTATAAGCGACCGGAATGGCGAGAAAAACGACCCAGATGTGAGCGTATCTTTGAAACTCCTCCCCCCAGCTCAGTGACTGGTTGATGACAAACCGGTTGAACACCTGGAGCCCGCCCACCAGGACCATTGCGGCGAAAAGGAGTGCAATGAGCCCTTCAATCAACCGGTCGAGCGACGCGTTGAGTTTCTGGACAAGCATCTTTCTACTTCACCGCGTTTCCCGGATCATGCGAAGGAGATCCGTTGCGCCATTGGCGGCGGCCCATTCGTCCTGAAGCTTCTCGGATGCTTTCACGAACGCCTCCCGGTCGATGCTGTGAATCGTCATTCCCTTCTCTTGGAGAAACCGGAGCGCTTCTTCTTCCCGCACCGGCGCCAAGGCCCGCTCGATGTCCCGCGCCATTGTGGCCGCTTCCTGAATCTGGGCCTGCTCCCGGGGGGAAAGCTGGTCCCACAGGTATTTGGCGTAGACAAACACCACGGGCCCGAACAAGTGACGCGTCAGAACCAGGTGGTCGGCTACTTCGTAAAGCCGGTTGGCCCGGATCATGGCGGCGGAATGCTCGAAGCCGTCCAGCACTCCGGTTTGCACGCCGGAATACACTTCGCCGAACGGCATGGGTGTGGCATTGCAGCCAATTATGTTCAGCGTTGCGATGTAGAGCGGGGTTGGAATGGTGCGGATTTTAAGCCCCTTCAGATCGCTCGGGGCAGACACCGGCTTGCGTGCCGTCACGACGTTCCGGTAGCCCCAGCTGTCCATCCACGCCAGGACTTTGAACCCGGCTCGGTCCAGTTCCCCCTCCAGCACCCGGCCGACCGGTCCATCCAGGACGCGGTGCACGTGCTCGTAGTCTTTCCAGAGAAACGGCAAGTCCAACACGCCCATGCGCGGGACGAAGTTGTTGAGGATGGCGGTGCCACCCAGGGCACACGCGACGCCTGACTGCACCTGCATCCCTTCGTAGATCTCGCGCTCTTGCCCCAGCGCATTGGAGGCATAAATCTTCACCCGGAGCTGGTCGGAATGGTCCTCGATCCATTTCTGAAAGAGCCATGCGGCCATGTGCAGCTCGGATGAGCAATCTGCCTGGCTGCTGTGCGACAGTTTGATCGTGCGGACCGGTTGCTTTCCCGCCGGCTTTCCGCAGGCGGACAGGATGACCAGAATCACAAGAACGAGCAGGTGTCTTCCCATGGTGCGCAAGCCGGCTCCCTCGGACGCTAATCATAGCGTGGAAGCCGCTGGAAAGCACGCGCGCCGATCGCTTCTTTCACACGCGCCACGGATTACCCCGAGGGTATGCTCCGGGGTCAGCGCTTCAAAATTCGATTCCGCTGAAAAACCCTGCTGCTATCTCGCAG
>DAOTAI010000545.1:0-3038 GCA_035593865.1 Acidobacteriota bacterium | reverse complement strand
CTGGAGGTGGCGCCCTCTTGGCTGGACCCGGTTGTCTCGCCGCTTCCCGTTGTCGAACCTGTGGTGGAACCGGTCATTCCAGTGGATCCAGTTGTTCCTGTTGGACCGGAAGTAACCGTGACTTCTGAGCTGAGGTCCAGATTCCCGTCCATCAAGGCTTCCAGGGAATCGTCGCCGGTGAAGACAAGGACCAGATCCCCTTCTGTACTCGATTGCATCCCCATACCGCTCGATTGGCTTCCGGTTGAACTCGACATGCCGCCTGATTGGCTGCCGCCCGACCAGCGAATGAAGGCCGGAGTCTTGTCCCAGGTGCCGTCGGTGTTTCGCCGGACAACAATGCCGCTCTGACCCGACTGGGCCATTGTGCCCATGCTCTCCTGGCTTCCCGGGGTTGTGCTCTGGCTGCCGGTACCGGTGCTTCCCTGAGTCCCCTGGGGCGTGCTTTCGTGCATTGACCCCATCGTACCGTGCGACTTGCTTGTGATAACGGCTACGGCACTCGCGTTCTCAAGGACGCTTGAGGGAAGTCCCCCCTGCCGAATCTGCCTGAAGACTTCAGTTGCGGACTGAACAACCTCCCCGTGCTCCCCTGACATCGTGGTCTGGCCGGAAGTCGTTCCCGACTGACCGATCGTAGCAGACTGATCTTGCTGGCTGCCGGTCCCGGTTTGTCCCGACTGCGCTAGCACAGCAGGCGCCAGAGCAATCAAAACAGTCATCCAGACCGCCAGAAATACTTTGCGATCTAACATACACAACTCCTTTGTCCGAAACGATGCTACTTGACGAGGCGAATTGGAGAGAGATGGTCTTGTTTGATTCCGAGTTTACAGCAGCGATGAAGCACTCACAATGAGGGGGGAGTCGCTCGGGGTAATTCCTCAGATGCGGTGAAAAAATCCGCGTTATCCGCGCTCTTCGCGGGTACAAAGCCGCGGATGGCACGGATAGCGCGGTTTACGCGGATAAGCACGACGGTCGGCGTCCCGTCTCCATGGATCACGGTGCCTGATTAAAACGTCCGCGAGTAGCCAACCAGGATCAGGTAGTCGGCGAAAGCCGCGTCGCCGTGAGTCCCTCGCTCGATATCGGAAACACTCCGGGTCCGGTTGCGATAAAGCGCAATTGGAATGCTGACCGACCAGGTGTCGCCACCACGTGAGTACATGACTCCCGGACCGGCCGACACCGCGTAGCCGGGTCGCCGAAATCCACTCTCGCCACCGATGATGTCTCGCGCCGGAACACCCTCGATTCGACCTGTCCCGGTCAGCGCCAGACCGTGCACCTTCGGAACCACCCAGCCAACGCCGGCTTGGAAGAGGTACTGATCGGCCACGGAATATTCGGTGCCGGGCCGAGAATAGCCCGGGTAGCCGGGAGGTCTGGATATTTCCTTCCAGCCGGTCGGCGTGTAGCTGTTTTTCGGGTTGAACAGGTATACGCCCGTTGAAAACAAAGTGAAACGACCAACAGACTTGAACGCAGTGTAGTCCAAAGAGAAGCCAGTCCCGGAATCTCCCGGCTGAATAGACTGATCAACCACGATGGTGCTGTCTCCCACTCGGTCTGTCACGTTTGACTTTCCGGTGGGCAGCTTCATCGAGAACCCGATCTGGACGTTCTGCCTCGACTCGGTCGGCGGCCGGAAAATCCAGAACTTCGCTCCGACCGACATGTCTCCTATTCCCGAGGCGCCGGTTATAGTGCCCGGGCCATGTGAAATTCGATCGACGGTCATGAACGGGACGCTGACGCTGAAGCTCCAGCGCGGGGAAGCCTGGTAGTTCACACCCACGTCGAACAGGTGAAGCTTGTTCTCGACTTCCGTGTTCTCCTCGATTCGATTCGCTTCCTCGTGGTCGCCCCTAAAGTGACGGAATGATCGCTGCCAGCGGTAGCCGACGTTGATTTGCCAGCGAGTTTCAGGCGAAAGCGGCCTGGTAAAGGTGCTGCCGGTACCCTGCCCGACAGCAGCTTGTCCAGCCGTACATATGGCGCCAAGCACGGGCGCACCTTGACGTGCGGCCACTCAACCCTGGCCCAGTGCAGACTGTGACGCACCTACAGCTGCCATCAGGCTCGCTGCGATAACCATACTTGAAAATCGCATGGATTGGCCCTTTCTTGCGAAAACGGAGCGTCGGATCGAGCCTGGGGGATTAGCCAGACGGCTCCATGGAAGGTTTTTCCGTTACCTAAGCAAACCAAATGCCATTCCCGGCAGAGTGTTCATGGTGCCGATAAAGTCAATACACCACTCCTAATAACCACAAACGTGAACTTTTTCCCGTCGCGTGGGTTAACAGTCTTGCGTAGTCTCTATGAACTTGCTGCGTAGAATTTATGGGAGAAGTGGTTGGTCTGATGGACCCTGGATGGGTAAGTCCGGCTCGTTCGTAGTCCCCGCCTGAGGCGCGACCACGAACGAGACCTTGTACCGTGAAATTCTGTGAACTTACATCGCAGGCGCTTCGCCATTGGATCGAGCGGCAGCCTGGCGGATCTCTTCTTTAATCCGCTGGATTTCCGCGATCTTTGCCTGGATTTCAGTAAACAAGGCCTCGCGCCCGCGAATACCGCATTTAGTTAGAAAGGCTACCGCCTCAGAACGGCTTGAGCAGATCCCCGCCTCGACCAGCTGATCGACCTTCTGCGCCGACTCGTCATCCAAGCGGACCGATACGACGATCTGTCGCTTGGCGGTTTTCGCTTCTTCGAACAACCGCTCGGCCGTGCGCGCAATCTCGGAACTGACTTCAGTCGCCACCTGCTTGGCGGAGGTAATGAATTGATTAACCGTATCTCTGGCCTTTTTGCTCTCTTCGTTCACGGTGTCCCTCCTTTCAGTATGTCATATGTAACTAGGTAATTATATTACGTGTAATTAAGTTACGCAACTCGGCTCCATCGCACCACGCCCTCCAACCATTGGCCCAGTAGCGGACCAAAGCTGTGAAAAAATCGGCGGGCTTCCAAGGTAGGGTGGGTTTCGAAGGAGGGCGCGTCAGCGCCCGGATGAAACCCACCGCCCC
>DAOTAI010000544.1:0-3039 GCA_035593865.1 Acidobacteriota bacterium | reverse complement strand
CAGGTACGACGTCATGTTTCGATAGTGCTGTTCGGCCAGGATTTCGGTCGGCGCCATAAGCGCTGCCTGGGCCCCGTTCTCGACGACAACCACCATCGCCTGGAGGGCCACGATGGTCTTGCCCGAACCGACATCGCCCTGGAGCAGGCGATTCATGATTTTCGGGCTCGACAGGTCATCCACAATCTCTTTTAAGACACGCTTCTGGGCAGCCGTCGGATGAAACGGCAAGACCTTCTTGACAGCCTCACGCACCTCGGGCGTCAATTGGATTTGCCTGGTCTTGGGGGTCAGTTCCCGCTGACGGCGAAGAACCTGGAGCCCCAGGTGAAAAAAGAAGAACTCCTCAAATATGAAACGCCTTTGGAAGGGCGCGCGCACCTGGTCAAGGGCTGCCAGGAAGTCATCCAGAGAAACGCCCTCAGGACATTCCGGAAAATGAAGCAGGCGAAAGCTCGTCCGGCGGTCCGGAAAGCCGTATTTCTCGAGCAGTGAGTCCGGGAGCGGGTCTTCGAGCGGCTCAGGTAATTGCTGAATGAGTCCGAAGAGAATCTGCCGCAGCGCCTTGGCCGTTAACTGTCCTATCCTCCGGTATACCGGAACGATACGGCCGGTATGAATTGAGTGCTCCCCGGTCGTGTCCAGAATCTCGAAATCCGGGTTGAGGAGTTGCAGACCGACGGAATAAGCGTCGGCTTTCGGAGTTCCAAAGAGGATGACCCGCTGGCCCTTGCGGAAGACTTTGTCGAGATAGACTTGATTAAAAAACTTAACCTGGAGGGATCCGGTCCCATCTCCCACCAGCATCTCGAAGATACGCACCCGCTTCATCGGGGTGGTGTAGTAACCGGTGACCAGCACTTCCGCCTGAATGACGGCTTCCTGGTCGGGCAGCAGATCACTGATGCGGCGGAACCTGGTCCGATCTTCGTACCGGAAAGGACGGTACTTGAGCAGGTCTTCAGCAGTTCTTATACCTGCTTTTTCGAGTATCGTCGCCCGTCGCGGTCCGACACCTTTCACGTACTGGACTGCTGAATCGAGATGGATCATGCCCTATCTACAATGCCGATAGCAAAAGCCGTCAATAGGCGCCCCAGTCGCACCGATTCTCAAACAAGCTACCGGTCTGTTCGATTACCTCGAACGCTTCAAATTCGCTATCCTGCTCTTCCAGATTGTACTTCTCCTTCAGCTTCTTGACCTTTGAAAGGATCTCTCGCTGGTACACATCCGCGGTATAAACGCGTTTTCCGTAAATCCGGCTGTACCTGCCAACTAACCTCGGCGCCGTCCTTTTCAGAAACTGGCAAAACGATTTGCGGGCGGAATCCCTCAGAAACAGGACCCGAGCGTGAACATATTGAGCGCCGTGCAGCGCTGCCGCTCGAACAACGGATTCCAAAGTACGTTCCGAATCGGTCATTCCCGGGATAACCGGCATCAGCAAAACTCCGCCCTGCACCCCCGCGTCAGTGATGGACTTGAGGGCCGCAAGTCGAGCCTCCGGAGTCGAAGATTTAGGCTCCAGAGCCCTCAAGAGGGACGAGTTCAGGCTGATCAGCGAAATGTTGACGCGGAAATCGTTGCGCTCCCCGACTCTTTGAAAAAGATCGATGTCTCTTTTCACTAGAGCCGATTTTGTCGTTAGAGAAATTGTCAGGCCGCGAACTTGCGCAAAGACCTCAAGCAGGCGCCTCGTAATCTGAAATCGAGATTCCGCAGGCTGGTAAGGATCAGTGGCCGACCCGATGGCGATGTGCTTGCGCCGAAGCTTTTCAACGTCGAGCGTCCTTAGCAGGATCGCTGGAGCAGAAGTCTTAACGAAGATACGCTTTTCGAAGTCTTCCCAGGGCAGATCCATGAACTCGTGTGTGTAGCGCGCATAACAGTATGAACAGCCGAACTCGCAGCCCCGGTAAGGATTGATGGTCACCGCGTTCGGCATCCGGCAGGTGTTGCAAGAGTTAAGGATGCTCTTAGCGGCCAGGGGCAAATACTGGACGTCTTTCTTCTCGCGCAGCGGTTCAGGCGCGGAAGACAAATCCTGAAAAAGAGTGGCCTGTAACATTCTTCACCTTTTATTCACCATTGTATTGGAGCAAGGTGACAAGGGGAAGACATACGCAGCCGTTAGCCGCCGTTATGCTATAGTTCGGCTGTGAGAAGATATCTCCTGTCACTCCTCCTACTGCTTCCCGTCCTGACGGCGGGCTGCGGCAAGAACATGAACAGGCAGATCAGGGAGGCCGTCGCAAAATTCGATAACATGGATCTCTCCGAGAAAGACGTCAAAGTGCTGTCGGTCCAAAAAATGGGCAACCAGGCGGTAGCCGAGGTCGAAATCAAGACGGCGGTCAAAGTCAGCAAACAAAAAGACCGATGGGTTATCGACGAAGTTCGCATCGGTGACCGGCGTTGGGAAAAGGCGGATCACATCCGGGCAGCGTTAAGAGAGCAGCGCTTCGAAACAACACGCAAAGACCTGCGAACACTGGCCGAAGGAATCCGGCTTTGGGCGGATCGCCAGGGAACGTTACCCCCGGCCAACGATTTTCCCCAACTGGTCGATATACTTTCACCAGAATATCTCCCCCGGGTCATCGCTTTGGACGCCTGGTCGAATCCGTATGTCTACCGAAGCCCAGCGCCGCAATGGGCCGAGGTGCGATCAGCGGGGCCGGACGGCAAAATCGACACGCCGGATGATCTGACCGAGAGGGTTGATCGATGAACTCGAAGATTCTTGTCGCAATCGCGATTAGCGCCCTTATCATTTCCGTGGCCGCCCTGCTGACAGGGCGATCCGATTCGCTGGATTGGCACCGCGACTACGCCTCCGCGCTGGCGACGGCCAAAGCCCGTAACCAGATGGTTGTCGCCTACATCTACACGGATTGGTGCATGTATTGTAAGAAGATGGAGGCCGAGACCTTCTCCAGCGAGCAGGTCAAGCGTGAAGCCGGGCGCTTTGTCTGGCTGAAGCTTAACCCCGAACAGGACGCCGACGGCGCGCGACTCAGGCAGCAGTACGCACTC
>DAOTAI010000047.1:0-18273 GCA_035593865.1 Acidobacteriota bacterium | reverse complement strand
AGCGGTTCGCTTTTGCCACTCTGATAATGTTTGTTTTCCTGTCGCTCGTTGCAAATGTCATCGGACCCGACTTTTCGGCTTTCAGTTTCTCGGATATTCGACCTTCCGCCCTGGTTGAGCAGGCCGACCGGTTCTCCAGTCAGGTGCAGAAGAAGTGGGTGCAGATCAGGAATATGCAAGCACGCATGGTTGGCGAGATCTGGAGGCTTAAGGAAGACCTGTATGGCCGTCTGGACTACCACCTGATTAACATGCTGCTTCGCAGTTATCAGCACTCGATAGAAGAGCAGGAGGCCGGAAAAGAGGCCAAGGGAGACAAGAAAAAATGAGATGCTATTACCACTCGGATGTGGAATCTGTGCACAACTGTTCGACTTGTCGCAAGTTCCTGTGCGCAGCCTGCGCCCATTCGATCAAGGGCAGAATCTACTGCCAGGATTGTCTTGTGGCCGGAGCGGAACTGGCCGCTATTGCCGCTTCACCTCAACTGGCCACTTATACGCCCGGCCGAGCGGCCCTTTTTGCCATTGTTCCAGGAATAGGCGCAGTTTATAACCGCCAATATGTCAAGGCGGTGCTTCATTTCGCGATTTTTGCGGGTTTGAGCATTATTGCCAGCGAGGGGCCCGGCGTCTTTGGAGTCGCTGCTTTAGCCTTTTACATCTTTACAATTATCGATGCTTATCGGTCTGCCCAGTCTATTCTCCGAAACGTTGTCACGAACCCTCGAATTCTTGACGAGGAATCAGACGACATTAATGTACCCGTCTGGGGTGGAGTGCTGGTTCTCCTCGGGATATTGTTCTTTCTTAACAACCTCGGCGTCTTTAGCCTGTCTGAAATGACCCGGTTCCTGTGGCCGCTGTTTTTTATAGCCCTCGGTGTTTATCTGGTGGTCGATTACTACCTGGGTACTCGTAAGAAAGATCAGGTTCCACCGTTGCCCGCGGCCGCTCGGATTGAAAACGAATCCATCCACCCGGAGGAGAGACTGTAATGCCCAATCAGCGCGGCATTGTTCCCCTCGTGCTTGGCATAATCCTGGTTGTCCTCGGCGGCCTTTTTCTGGCCATTAATATCTACGGAGTAGATTTGGAGTGGCTCCAGGTTATCCGGCTGGCTGTTCCTGCTCTTCTTCTCTGGCTCGGCCTCACCAAGTTGTTCCGGCACTTCACGTGGGACGTCGCGGCGCTGCAACAGAATCCGGGTAAGGCCAGCTTGCTTGGAGGTGTCTTCTGGGGGACAGTGGGACTGCTCGGTCTGCTGGACTTCTTTGGGGTTTTGGCCTTCTTTTCGTTCTTCGGGTCGTACTGGCCGGGTCTACTGATTCTGTTCGGCATTGGAAAAATCATAGACTTCTACAGATTCTCGGGAGCCTTACAGTTTCGTGGCTGGGAGGTCGTGGGCGTTCTCCTGCTGATGTTGTTTGGTTTCGTCTCAGGCAAAATTGGAGAATTGAGCTCGGGATTCCGCGCTTTCGCCGATCTGCCCGGTCCCTGGGTATTCGGTGACCATGCCCCCCAGGCCAGAGCCAGAATCGAGAAACGCCACGAACTGGATGCCGCCGGTGTCAAGGTGGTCCAGGTGACGAACCGCTTCGGTGACATCGCACTGGAGAGCGGCCTGGAGGAAAGGATCGACGTGAGCCTCACCGTTGTGGTTAGAGGTCAATCGGAGGCTCGAGCCAACGAAATAGGTCGCGATATTCAATTATCCGTCCAGAGAGACGGCGATGTGGTGAAAATAACCTCCACCCGCGGGAATCTACAAAATCGTGACTACCCCCTTTCCACCCATTTTCGGATCCTGGTTCCCAGGCAGGCGCAGGTGACAATCGATAACGAGAATGGCAGCGTGACGCTGCGGGGCATAAATGCAGGCGTTCAGATCAGCAATTCGTATGGTCCACTGACCATCGAGTCGGTCAACGGCTCAACAGCTGCGAAAAATCGTTACGCCACCACAGCAGTTCGAAATGTAACTGGAGATGTCACAGTCGAGAGCCGAAGGGGCCAGGTGCGGCTTGAGGGGATCAGCGGCAATGTGAAAGTTTCAACGGATTACGAGACGATCCGCGCGGAGCGGATCGAAGGGCGGTTGGAGGTAGCTAATCACTTCGGGCAGATCCATGTTCGGGAGATCCAAGGCCCGTTGACGATCAACGGCTCGGGTTCGGGCGTTGACATTGAGAACATAGTTAAACCGGTGTTTATCGAAAACTCACACAAGGCGGTTCGAGTCGCAGGACTGGCAGATACGCTGGAGCTTGATACCTCTTACGGCAGTGCGAATCTTAGTCGCATTAACGGTGCTGTGACGGTGCGGGCGTCCCATTCCGAAATCAAGGCCCGGGACCTCAAGTCGGGTATTAGCGTCCAGGGTAGTGGATCAAGGGTGGCTCTGTCACAAATCGAAGGGCCCGTAAAGATTGCCACTTCGCTGCAGCGAGTCGCTCTGGAAAAATTCCATGGGCCGGCGGAAGTCCAAAACGAGTACGGGGAAATTGTGATGGCGCCGCAGACACCGCTCGGAGGCGCGCTGGTGGCAAGCAATCGCAATGGAGAGATCACTCTGACGCTGCCCGAGGATGTCAGTTGTCGTCTGAGCGCCCAAGCCCCAGGTGGAGAGGTGGTGTCTGAGTTCGATCAGGCCGGGCGAGCAGAGAAATCGCCTATGTTTGAGCAGACTATAGGAGACGGGAAGAACGAGATACGCCTCCAGACAACTTATTCTCGGATTCGAATCAGGAGATCGAACTGAGAGGGAAGCGAAGCCGTATGTTTAAAGCACTTTTTGGGGTCGCCATCCCGGCCCTCCTGCTGACGGCCTGCAGCATGGTCGAATTCGAGGGCCATACTACCACCTTGAGCCGGTCGGTTCCTGTTGCCGGTGAAGAAGTGCTGGAAGTCGACCTGGATGTCCCCGTCGGCAGGCTCGAGATCGAGTCAGGAAGTGCCGGCAATCTCTATGAGTTCGATCTGGATTACAACGAACTGGCTTTCACACCCGACGTCGATTTCCAGAAAAGAGGGAACACCGGGATTTTGCGCTTTCGCCTGAGCAGTGAAGGAAAATCTTTCCGTCGCATGGGGAAGAACCGGTTGAACTTGCGTCTGAACCCCGAGGTCCCGATTGTGCTCCGCACCAAGACCGGCGTTGGTGAGAGCCAAATTGATCTTGGCGGAATGAGCATTCGTGAACTGGATATCGAAAACGGCGTTGGCGAGACCAGTGTTTCGATGTTGGAACCAAACCGGATAAGCTGTGATCGCGTGGAAATTCAGAACGGTGTCGGTGCTCTCAAGATCACTGGTCTGGGAAATCTGGCATGTAAGCAGTTGCGTTTTCAAGGCGGTGTTGGCGGCTCGGAGCTCGATTTTTCGGGTGAGTGGAACCAAGAAGGGGAAATCGAAATCGCGGTCGGCGTCGGCGGAGTCGACTTGCGCTTGCCGCGGTCCATCGGAGCAGAAGTGAAGGCCAGCAGGAGTTTTATGTCCGGGGTCTCGCTGCCGGAATTCGAGAAGCGCGGTGATACGTATATCAGCTACAACGCGGATCGAGTCAGTAAGGTCCTGCGCCTTCGAATTGAGGCAGGAATCGGGGGTGTGAATCTGCGGTGGCTCTAGACTCCGTAGATCCAGGAAGGAACGCTGCCTTCTCCGATCGAATTCTGGTGGCTTGTGCGCTGAGGCGGGAGACCGATTCGCTCCGAAAGCACTTGACCGGCTGCCTTGATTTCCTGACTACGGGCGTTGGATGTCGGCGCACCCGTAAAATCCTGACCCGTCGCTTTCAGCGCGGTCCCCTGCCGGCGGCTCTTATTTTTACTGGAACAGCGGGACAATTGGACCCGTCCTGCCCGATGGGAACGGTTCTCTGCCCGGAGACCTGGCTGATGGACGAGAATCAGCAGATCGGGCAAGCTTCAAGACAGCTACTGGAGCATTTGCGGTCGGCGGGTTGGGACCTTGGCGGGATAGGGGTAACTGTCTCACTTCCCGTTTGGTTCAGCTCATCACGCCTCAGACTGTTCAAACGCACCGGTGCTTCCCTGTGCGACATGGAGGCCGCTGCCGCTCTCCAGGTTGCAGCGCAGTTCGGTGTTCCGGCACTGGCGCCGAAAGTGATTTCCGACACCGGCGATACCAGCTTTATGCACTTTTACCGGAATCTGGCGAAAAACCTGGAAGCCCTGGCGGCGTACCTTCAGCAACTGTTGAAAGATTTGGTGACGATCCTGCCTTCTGACGGTTGTAATCGACTCGAGCTCGCTGATTGACAGAACGAGGCGTTGGCGCGGCTCAAGTGTTCGGGACCGGGCTGGAATATGCTCGATTTCATTTGCCGGCGCTACCCCGGTCCTTCGCGCGATGGAGAACCGCCCGCCCTATAAGCTGCCCGGACGATGTCAGGACGTCTACCCGAACAACACGGGGCGGGGAATCCTTTCTCAGGGTGATATACGACCAGTAGCGAAATCCCTCTTTTCGGCCGCCCGGGATTGTCATGTATCCCTGCTTGGGATGGCGGGCGTACAAATCGCCGTCCAGGTACCACTTCTGCTCTACGCGGGCAGTAAAACCATAAGGCGCCTTGATCGGCGTGACCACCGTCAGGCGGCCGGCGTAATCCGCAGGAAGCTCGACAATCGGATCGATCATCTGGTAAGTAGCGCGGTTTATCGAGGATCCGAAGGAGACATTGCCCAAGGAGAGCATGACTGGCGGTATGAAGGAAGCCCCCAGGTAAAGCGCGGCGAGAGTCGCAGCCACAGCCGCGCACGCTGCCCCCAATAGACGCCACCCTCGAAACTGGCTGAAACGGTAGAGCATGGATGTGAAGATAGCCGCCGCGCACAATCCGGAGATGTACAGAGCTGTCTCGGTTCTCAAAGCAAAGAGCACCAGCAGCATGACATTGATTCCCGCAAAGCTGTTAAACGCAAGGAAGAGGGTGTTCAGCCGCCAACGGACCGACAGATAACGGTCATAGACCAGGTCAAGGGTGGACAGTACTGCTGACAAGCAGAGCATTCCAAGGAAGGCGACGTTACGCGAAGACAGGGTCGTGCTTGCGTAGTAGATGGGAATGACGAAGAAAAGGAGTTGCTGATAGAAATTCCTGTTGAAGTAATTGATGACCAGGCGCAGGCGTTCGGTCCACTTCGGGGAAAGACGGGTTGTCCTGAGCAGCACAGGAAGGAAGAAGCTTGTTGCCCAGATGAAGGCGATATGGCAAACAATAACGCGAACGTAGCTCGGCTTCCTGGCTCCGACCAGCATGACGGCTAGGCCGAACAGGAGTGACCAGAGGCTATGCAGCCACCACAAGAGGGTTTCGCGCTCGCGCAGCAGATCCCAGAATCGCCGAGTGAGTCGAGCGGGATGGGCAGGAATGGCTTTACCGTTTGTCGAGATCCCCTCAGGCGCTGCTTCAACCGAGGATGGCTCCTTTTGCTTCAACACGGGGAAAAATTATAGTCGAAGCGTCCCGTGGTTCCGCTCGAAGACCTGTCGTGTTGCTTGAGGTCGAAGGGTCTTCTGCCCTATGCTTCTTGGGGTGTCATACGAAGAATTTCCACAACAAGGGGACTGGTCGCCGACTTCCTGGCAAATGAAGCCGGCCGCTCAGCAACCGGAGTATGCTGACCGTGATCATCTCAACAGGGTTTTGTGTGAGCTCGCGAAACTGCCTCCTCTTGTCACAAGTTGGGAAATAGAGAATCTGAAGCGCCAGCTGGCTGATGCCGAGAGCGGAGGCCGCTTTATCCTGCAAGGGGGCGATTGCTCCGAGAGTTTTGAGGACTGCGAGTCTTCCGCCATTGCCAAGAAGCTGAAGATTCTTTTGCAGATGAGTCTCGTCCTGATGCAGGGAGGCGGGAAGCGAGTCACACGCATCGGACGGTTTGCGGGCCAGTACGCGAAACCACGCTCGGTGGCTACCGAAACACGAAACGGAGTGACTTTGCCTGTGTACCGGGGCGATATGATCAATCGCCCGGGATTCACCGCGGCCGAACGCAACCCCGATCCCGACTTATTGCTTCGCGCTTATGAACGCGCCGCACTGACGATCAACTTCATCCGTTCGCTGGTTGACGGTGGCTTCGCTGACTTCCAGCATCCCGAGTACTGGGATCTTGACTTCGTATCGAAGTCTCCGCTGGCTGCAGAGTACACCAAGACAGTCGATTCGCTGGTAGGATCACTGCGTTTTCTGGAAACCCTCACAGGCCACACTCCTGCTGAAATCCACCGGGTGGACTTTTTCACAAGCCACGAAGGGTTGCATCTGTACTACGAACAAGCCCAAACCCGGCAGGTGCCTCGGCGGCCCGGCTGGTATAACCTGGCCACGCATTTCCCGTGGATTGGAGATCGAACCCGGAATCTGGATGGCGCGCATGTGGAGTACTTTCGTGGGATCGAGAACCCGATCGGAGTGAAAATTGGCCCGAGAGTTACCCCAGAAGAAGTGCTGCGGCTCTGCCATGTGCTCAATCCTCGGAATGAGCCTGGGCGACTGACGCTGATCCATCGTTTCGGCGCCGAAAAAGTGGAACAATGCCTGGTGCCAATCGTGGAAGCGGTCGTCAGGAAAGGACTAAGAGTCGTCTGGTGTTGCGATCCAATGCACGGGAATACAGAGACAACCAAAGACGGCATAAAGACCCGGCGCTTTGAAAACGTTCTACACGAGCTCACTCAGTCCTGCCGTATTCTCAAGAAGTGCGGGGTGCACCTGGGCGGGGTTCATTTTGAGCTGACGGGTGACAAAGTGACGGAGTGCCTGGGTGGAGCAAGCGGAGTGACCGAAGCCGATCTGAACCGAGATTACCGAACCCGCGTTGATCCCCGTCTGAATTACGATCAGGCCATGGAAATGGCCTTCCTGCTGGCCCGGCTCGTGAAGGAGAACGGGGGGTAACCACGGAATTCGGGGAGAGTCTCTTCCCCCTTTTTGTTTGAGTCATTTTCCCGTTGTATGAGACGGGGGCCGCCCGCTCGCCCCAGTCTCGCGGTCCGGCGTGGTATACTCGAACACGTTCGTGTAGCGATTGTTGATCCGTCCAGTATTTCAGTTTTTCAGTGGTGCCATCCCGCCTGGTGCAGTCTTTGGACAGACATTCTTAGGAGGTATTGACTATGGCCAGACCCGGACCGATGACGCAGGCAAAGCGACAGCGTGAGCGGGCCAAAAAGGAAAAGCGGAGAGCTAAGGAAGAAGAACGCGCTTTGCGCAAAGAGCAGAAAGCGCTAAATTCCGCGAAACGCCTTGAGTCGGGCGTGGATCCGGATCTGGAGGGGATCGTTCCGGGACCGCAAAAACCGGCTTTTGATTGATTCTTTCAGAACAGTCGCCCAATCCGAAGCGAAATCTTCCACTGGCCGCCTTCGCCGTAGCTGGGGCCGAGAAAGACGAGCCCTAGAGGAGTCTCTCCGATTATTCCCGCCGCCACATCCTGATACGGATCGCCAGATTGATGGGCACTGAAGGCACGGCCGACTTCGTAAAGGACTCCCAGGTGCAAGTTGCCCGTGATTCCCTTCTGTTCCCTCAGGAGACGAAGGGCCGTCAGGCTCGCGTAGTAGTAACGGCTGCCGAACGATTCATCGCGCGAAAGAGCGCTCAACCGGAAAGGGCCCCCCAGCGAAAAGACTGGATAGGGGATCTGATCCTTAGAGGCCGCCCCGCCTTCAAAAGCGACGAGGAGCGTGTTCCTCGGTGTAACTGGTGTGGCCCAGCTGAGCCGGGTTTGGAACTGCGAGTATCGGCTTTCGGCAAGCGGAGATTGAGTGACTAAACGTAATTCACTGACTGCTCTGACCCCGTGCCTGGGCAGAAGAGCATCGTCCTGCCCCTCGTGAACCCACCTCAATCGAAACTGGCCCATCCGACCCTCCGTCTCCGGGAAGATTGGCGTGCCGAACGACTGAGATGTGTTGAGGTTGCTCAATTGGTAACCGAACCTGACCTCGTCGGTGCGCCCCCCGGCGTAACCGAAGTCCAAGCCGACACCCGGCTCGCGAAAATCAATCGAGAGTTGCCTTTTACCTTCTTGATAAACGTCAAATTCCGAGCTTTCGTAGAAAGCCCGGGGAGCCAGGAACCAGCGGCTGCCGCCTGCGCGCCAGTATAGTTCGGTCGCCAGGCGGTTCAAAATGCCGAAATTCGCGTCGCTCCGCCACTCCGAAAAAGGTCCGGGAACATCCAGAAAGGTCAACCGAGCGCCGAGCCCGAGCTTGAGTTTATCGGACTGCGAACCTTCCAGCAGGATTGAAGTGTTGAGAAAAGGCGGGCCGTGTTTCTTCTCGCGCAGATTGACCTGATAACCCTGGAGCCCGTCGTGTTCACACGACTGGTAATCGGCCGCTTCAAACCGTCCCCAGCCGGTGATTCGAGTGAGCGCTTTTTCCAAGGAAGTCGTCGTGTAAGGTGGAGTCACCGAGCGGGCCAGTTCCCGGCTGACAGCGCTCCTGTTGCGATCGGCGGCTCCCACGACCTCAAGAAAGGCCGCCCGGGGAGGGATTCGTCGCCGTTGCTGCCGCTGCGTTTCGTACGCCTGCCAGTCAGCTTCTGAAAGGGCTAGCGGCTCGAGCCTGGCGGCCTCCTGCGCGGCTGCTTGATAGCCGAGTTTTGACAGTTCCTCCCAGCGGTGAAAATCGGCGGAGCCAAACCCAACAAGATCGGGCGAAACAACAATCTGCGCCAGTCCGAGATGGCGCATTTCCGTACCCGCAATCATTATGTCAAGCGATCGTCCGGCAATGCCCGTCAGGGACGAAGGCATCTCCTCTTCCGGGATCACATGACTCTTCAGCGGGACAGCGATGATGATATCTGCACCCATCTCTTTGACGACATCTACCGGGAGATTGTTGAGCAGTCCACCGTCTACGAATGTCCGGCCGCCTACGGTCCAGGGTGAAAAGACCCCGGGTATAGCCATGGTCGCCCGGAGTGCATCGAACAGGTCCCCTTCTTGAAAAACGAACTCTCTGCCCTCTTTGAGGTCCACCGCGACAGATCGAAAGGGAGTGGGTAACAGGTCAAAGGTCGGCAGTCCCGCGTACGGGTTTGTGAAGCGGCTAAGCAGAAGTCCCACACCGTGGCCGGGCAAGATCCCGCCTGGCAGTGCCAACCCTCCTTTTAGCCCGAGTTCGAGCTGATTTGGGAAATCCCTGCGGTCCTCCTTGCGCCTGTAGGTCAAATCACGGTAGTCGGGACCAGCCTGCAGGGTGGTCGTCCAGTCGACCTCCCGCAGCAGATCCATGATTTCCTCGTGCTCCAAGCCCGCAGCGAACAAACCGCCAATCAGTCCGCCCATACTCGTGCCTGCCACATAGTCGATCGGGATACGATGCTCATCCAGCCAGGCGAGAACACCGACGTGAGCAAGTCCTCGCGCACTTCCACCAGCCAGCGCCAGTCCTATCCGAGGCCGGGAGCTTTTCGCCGTTTCTGGGCGGACTTCACTCGGAGCGGCTGCGAAGAGCAGCACGATAAGAGCGACAGATAAGCGTCCCGAACCCCACATAGCGATTCGGAAGCATAACAGAGCATGCGGCGCGCGGCGAAGGCATGTTCACAAATCTTTGCGCTTCTGCTTGGCCGTGTTATAAGTGCACGTCATGGCTCCAATATGCAAAGCAGTGACGGCGCTTTGTCTTTTCACTTTCGTAACTCTCGCGGACACCCTGCCCACGCCTGACATCAAAGTGGACCAGGTCGGCTATCCGATCGGTGCGACGAAGTTTGCAATGGTCGTTTCGTCGACCCCCGCTACGGAATTCGTTGTGAAGACCGCAGGCGACGGATCCGTGGTTTTTCAAGGAAAACTGAGTCCGGCTATCCAGGACGCCGATTCTGGCGACTCGGTTCAGGCGGCTGACCTGAGCGCCTTGGAAACACCGGGGCGGTACTTTATCGAAGTTCCGGGAGTCGGGCGGAGCTGGACGTTTACCATAGGGCACTCCGTTTACTCGCGGGTTCTCTATCTGGCTATGCGGTCTTTTTACGGGCAGCGTTGCGGTACCGCCGTCGACCTCGGTCCGGAATTTCCGGGGTATTCCTATTCCGCGTGCCATAAACGCGGCGAGTATCACCCCTCTTCGGGGAAGAAGGGCGCCGCTCCTTCAATCAAAGGTTGGCATGATGCCGGGGATTATGGCCGGTACATCGTTAACTCGGGCATTACGACGGGCACTCTGCTTTGGGCCTGGGAACTGTTTGAGCCGAGAGTTCGCCAGATGAGCCTCAACATTCCGGAATCGGGCGACAATGTCCCAGATTTTCTGGATGAGATCCGCTGGAATTTGGAGTGGATGCTCTCGATGCAGGATGAGGATGGGGGCGTCTGGCACAAACAGACGACGGAGAAGTTCGCCGGATTCGTAATGCCTGACCAGGACCCGGCGGTGAGTTACGTAATCGGGACGGGTTCCGACCCGTTCAAGAGCACGTGTGCGACGGCCGATTTCGCTGCAGTCATGGCGATTGCTGCTCGAGTCTATAGACCCTTTGATGTCGCCTTCGCCGACCGATGCCTGGAAGCGTCGAAACGGGCTTGGAACTGGGCCGAGAAGAACCCGGGCGTACTGTTTCGGAACCCTGCGGGGGTAGAGACTGGCGGGTACGGTGATATCAGCTGTGCCGATGAACTTCTTTGGGCTTCCGCAGAGCTCTGGAGAACGACCGCCGACGAAGCTTATCATCGATACTTCCTGGCGCATTTTTCTGAGTTTCGATCCACTATCCGCCCGGAAGGCCCACCTGCCTGGCAGACTGTGGGTCCCCTGGGTCTCTGGACCTACGTCCTGGGCAAGAAACATGATGCCGAGGCGGCTCGCTTGATCGTCGATGACAGCGTGAAGGCGGCCGATCAGATCGTGGAACGATCCGTCCGGAACGGATACCGAATCAGCCTTACAGAACGGGATTACATCTGGGGCTCGAACAGTGTTGCCGCCAATTACGGTCTGCAGCTGCTGGTAGCCAATGTCCTGCGCCCGAACAAGCGATATGTGGAGACCGCCCGCGACAATCTGCACTATCTTCTCGGCAGGAACACTTTCTCGCTCTGCTGGGTCACTCGAGTGGGGGAAAATTCTTTCAAACATCCCCATCACCGGCCGAGCGCCACCGACAAAAACGCCGAACCGTGGCCAGGTCTCCTTGCCGGCGGTCCAAACCGCAATCGACAGGATGACGCGATGAGGCGGCTCCCCAACCTTCCGCCAGCCAAGATGTATGTGGATGATCAGGCGTCCTACGCCTCAAACGAAAACGCGATCAACTGGAATGCCGCGCTTGTATTCCTACTAGCCGGTGTGGAGTGAAGAATAGTATGTCGACAAAAAATTCTGTGGCGGCATGTACCCTGGTTATCTTCTTTGCGATGGGGGCTGTCGGGCTGGCTGACAAGGTCAGGCTGGTTAACGGCGATACGCTCACCGGAACAATTAAGAAGCTCGACAAAGAGGTGCTTTATTTTGATTACTTTAAGCAAACGCTTCAAATCCCCTGGCAAGAGGTTGCCGGGGTTGAATCGGAGTCGGGACTTCACCTTCTTTTGAATGATGGCCAGACCCTGGTTGGGCAGGTTCTCCCCGCGCCCGACGGCTTTAATGTGGTCACGTCCACAGTGGGGACGGTGACCGTTACGAAAGAGGCGATTCAGACAATCCGCTCTCCGGAAGAGGAGACGGCCTACTTGGCCGAAATCGCGCGTCTGCGCAATCCGGGTTTACTCGATCTATGGAGCGGGGCACTGGATACGGGGCTCTCGACCTCGCAGGGCAATGCGGAAACGACAACTCTGAATGTCGGTTTCAATGCAGCAAGGTCCTCTCCTAGGGATAAAATCACGGTGTTTGTCAGGTCTCTCTATTCTCAGAGCAAAGCGGAAGGATTATCGCTCACAACAGCCAACGCGGTCAGAGGAGGCTTTCGTTACGATGTTAACGTGAACGAGCGGCTGTTCGCTTTTGGGCTCACAGAACTCGATTACGATAAGTTTCAAGGCCTCGATCTCCGATTCGTCCCGGGTGGCGGCTTTGGGTTCCACTGGATAAAAAACGATCGTACCCGTTTCGACCTGTTTGGAGGTGGTTCGCTCAACCGCGAATTCTATCGGGATAATGTCACCAGGACCTCGGGAGAGGTGATTCTCGGCGAGGAGTTGTTTCATCAAATCATCGAGGCCATGCACGTTGAACACAAGCTCAGCTTTTTCCCGAACATGACCAATACCGGAGAATACCGTATTAATGTCGACAACGCGCTGGTGACTCGCCTTACTCGATGGTTTTCTCTGCAACTGAGTCTAAGCAACCAGTTGAACAGCGACCCGATCCCCGGGAAAAAGAAGAACGATCTCCTGTTTACCACTGGTTTGAGATTCTCATTTGAGTAATGGCGCCGATGGCGAACCGCTGCGCGGCAGTCGCGAGGTTCAGCGAACCAGATGGCTGGCATGCGCCAGCAGTGCACCGGAAGCCGGAGCCATGTCCCGGTAGAGTCGGACGAATCGGTCCGTTTCTGCTGACTGCCGGGCAGCCAAGTTCTGTGCCCAACGGTAGGCGATCGGCTGGTAGTAGAGCTCAATCTCTACCTTGAATGGACCAGCAGCCCCAGCGAGCGGGATCGAGTATTGAACCACGTCCTGGCCGCCCAGGAAGTCTTCATCCCGGGCCGCGGACCCGTGGACGGCGACATCTGCCGGCGCGGTGTTCTTGTCGAAGCCTTGAGGAAGGATCCTGTTATCCTTAAGATACCGAATGGCTTTAAGCAGGCCGGTCGTCACGGCTCCCTCCGCGTCTCCCATAATCGCTTCGTAGATCTGCACCTGTTCAGGCGAATCGATTTTCTGATAGTGCGGCTCGTATCCAAGAGGGTTGCGATCATTGTCATTCCCCTCGATAGACCCGTCGCTCCTCAACTTGCCGGACTCGAAAACCATTTTGTTTTCTCCGTCTTGGATGGCCAGGTGAATCCACACACGGCGGGAGGGGTAAGCTGTTGGGAGCTTGTGTCCTGCCTGCGACTGGACAGCCACCTGAACTTCAAGGCGATCCGCCTCTCTCCTTGCCTCCAGGATTTCAAGACGTGCCGACTTCTCACGCAAATGCTCAACCGTCCGCATGGCCGCGCGGTCAAGTTCCTGGGGCAGAGCCGTGACTCCAAGCTCCTGGCGATAGCGGTTGAAAATCCTCGGCATAAAGAAATTGGCGCCCAGAAAATCGTGACGAAAGAAACCACTCCTCGGTTGACCGAGCACGCTTGAAATGGCGGTTTCTCCCTGAACAAGTGTCATGTGACACGATTGGCAACTATTCACTCCGCGCCAAGCGCTGTGTTGCCATTCCAGGTAAGGGACCTGTTCAGGAAAGGAACCGATTGCTTTTCCGTCTGGTCCGAGAGCGTGTGTATACAGGGTATGGCAGGTAGCGCAGGCTTCGGATCCCGAGAGATGATCCGCCCGTTTCGGAATAAACGAAGAGAAAGACGCCATTACTCGCTGCCTTCCTGGATCAACGTCGTATTGCCCAAAAATCTGTCGGGTTTCTGGCGGAGTTCTTAAATCGACAATAAATCCCCCCGTAAAGCTCTCTTTGGAGCCCAGATCGTCCGGTTGTATTTGATGGCACAACGAGCAGGATACGCCGTCGTGCGCCATACGACTTTCGGGAGTAGCCGCGGCGGTGACCGGCAGGTGAGCGAAGACGCTTCCTTTTTTTCCGCCGGCGTTGGCCTGAGTCCTCATCATTGGCATGTGACAGGCTGCACATTCATTCTCGATCTCGGCTTGTGCCTTGGGATGATCCATCGTTTCTCGGCGTACAGCCGCCTGCCAGTAAGGATCGCGGGCTGAATTAGCCATCATTCCGGGTCGCCACTCGTTGCCGATCGAGATGTCTTCCCCGGACGGGGAGACCAACCCGTTGTGGCAAGCCAGGCATTGATCAGAGGTGGCAAAAAGCGACAACTTCGTTATACCCGGTTCAGATAACTGAGGGGACGCCGCAAGTGTGAATACCATCAGTAAGAGCGAAGCCAGGCTCATGACTACCATCCCTCCAGAAAACCACCGTCGAACCAATCCCAAAGCAGGTAGAACACGATCTGGGTGTTGCGTGTCCCGCTATCAGTGATGGGCAGCCGGACACCGATGTCGAACATGATGTTCTGACGAGTATTCAGGGTGAACTGCAGTTGCGGCAGCATGTCCCAACTGACTTTTGCGCCGTTCTCCAGGTCACGTGCCGCGAGGAACTCAACCATCGGCGACCAGGCTCGTCCCCAGTTTCGCTGTTCAAAGGTCCGTCCCAACGCCAACCGCCAAAAACCTTCCCGTGAGGCTCGGTCGGTGTCAACTGGCAGTTCGACACCCGCTTGCGCGTGAAGAAAAAAGGCTGCGGGAAAAAGCTGGCCGTAGGCAACGAATGGCTCAATCACGGTCGTTCCCTTGCCGAATCCTTTGGCGCTGTCTCCCGTCGGGAGAACAAGTTCCCCGGCTACGCTGAAGATCGATCCGGTCTCCAGACTGTGAAAGAGAGCATGTTTCCCACCTATGGCGATATCGCCGAGGCCGCCCGACCAGTTTTCAAGCGGGGACCTTTCTTTCGTCCAGCCGAATGGAACTACCGCTTCGAACTGAGATCTGGCGCCAATACGCTTCTCGTAAATGACCTTGTTGGATACCCCGCCGTCTCCCTCCGCGTTGATGCTTGACGTGAACACCGCCTCGTCCTCGGGAAATGCTTTTTCTGTAGCCAAAGCGCGGGGCAAGTTAAGTTCACCGCGCGGCCAGGCAGAGTCTCGACAGAAAGTTCGGAGATGGGCGACCGCCAGTTCCAGGTCCTGACGGCTTAACGCTTCTCCAAAGGCAGGCATCAACCTTGAAAATCCGCGCACCGGACCGCCGCTATGCGACACCGCGATCCAGTCGACATCCGGCTCTCTGGTGGCAAAACTGCAATCAGTAAAGTCGGGAACCGGCAGGTCAAAGCCAAGCTGATCAGCGGAGACACCTCGACCGTCGAGACCATGGCAACTTGCGCATGCCTCTTGATACACCTGTTGTCCACTCTTATTTTCCCGAGGCGACGACGCGTGGTTATCAGCCTCGGTGACAGGCGGCCAGAACAATAACAGAGCAAGTATCAGAATAGTTGCAGAAACCATTCCAGCAGGGCGTAACGCGCCTTTGCTGTGCATTCGATTTCCTCCGGTTTAATAATCAGGCAACCAGAATCTTTACTCATCTGTATTGCGAAGTTCAAATCGGAGGATATGCATGGGTTCATGACGGACTGGAACGAGAGGGTCGACAGCACGTTTAGGACCGATACGTCTGTCCGAGATATCGATCCTAAACCTGCTGGCTTTGCATCCGGACCGGTTGGGAATAGAAGACGCCCCTGGTTTTGCCTTTGGAAAACCTACTGGTCCACGGGAGCAGGGATTCGAGCCGCGGTCTTTTCCGGCAAGACGTCTTCCGCGTCCGGTGACAAAACGTCGGCGGTCAGACCCTCCGGGAGTCGGCTGACAAGAATGCAGGTTCCGTTGTCGAAGAAGAGAGCGTCACGCTCGTACCCGCTTAGACTCCAGAAGTCCCACCATCGGTGCCGCGGTTCGCGCATTCCGAAGGTGGCGATAGCCTCGGTTCCGATCTTCAGACGAGACTGCAGCGATTTAGGGACGTCTCGCAAGATTAGTCTCACTCCATCCTTCAGACAAACGGCGACTCCCGGATCCTGGGGAGAAGAGAATCCCAGGCTCCCCGTATAAAAACGCCGCGTTACCAGTCTTTCCCCGGGGATGGCATCACGGCTCTCGAAACATTCGAGCGAGTAGTTGCACATGTTGGCAACCTCCTTGGAAGGAAATGTAGGTAAGACCATTTTAGTCCCGCCAAGGCCAATCAAGGAAGCGGACGGAGCCATGGCCTATCGTGAATGCTCAGGGCGATTTTCCATTTTCCATTTTCCAGAGCCAATTGCAAAAAACTCGCTGATTAAGGATTTCAACGCCGAAGGCGTTGCGTAGCAAAGCCCAGGGTAGGCCGCAAAACACGCCGGCCAACCCTGGGCTCCGCTACGCGACCCCTTCGGGGTCGAAATACAAAAAAAGCTGGAGTCGTCGAGTTTTTGCAATTGGCTCTGGAAAATGAACGATGGAAAATGGAAAATGCTTTTGTCATTCACCCCTCGTTTTACCCCTTTTTTGTCGGTATCCGGCGCAATCTGGTAGTATGCGGTACCTGTGTTTCGGTCTTTAAGCCGTCCGATAGCCGACCGGAGCGACTATCGAAGGAGAGAAGCATGCTTGATGCTCGGATGCAGGGTCTGATCCAAGCGATTGTACAAGGGGACAGCAAAGAGGCGGTGCGGCACGCTCAGAATCTGAAAACCTGCGGGATTACCGCCCAGGAGATTGTCGTCTCCGGCGTCGAAGCTGCGATGTCCACTCTAGATGAAAAATGCACCCTGGAGCAATTTAACCTGCTGGAGATCATGCTTGCCGGCCGCGCAGTTACCGAGGTAATGAAATTTCTCTATCCCGGTGACAGTGCCCCAGCCGGTCCGGTAAAGGGCACAGTCGTCTTGGCGACTTTAGAGGGCGATGTTCACGACTTAGGCAAGAACATCGTGAAAACGATCCTGACTGCCAGCAGCTACCGGGTTGTGGATTGCGGCAAGGACTGCAGCTTGCGTCGGCTCATCGCAGCTACCGAAAAAGAAGCCCCTCTTGCTGTCGGGATCAGCGGGCTGATCACACCTGTTATCCCGCTGGTCAGGCAGGTGAAGGATCTTTTGGTCGTCCATGGTCTGGATGGAGTGCGAGTGTTTGCGGGCGGGGCGGCACTGAAGCAGTCTTCGCCGCAAGGTCTGAACGTCGATTTTGTAGCGGAATCAGCCTTCGATGGTCTTCACTATGTCAATCAGCTAGCCGGACACTCAGCCGCGGGAGGACCATGAATAGCCTGGAGAGAATCACTGCTACGCTTGCATTTCGAAAGTCCGACCGGGTACCGGTTATCGCGCAGGTTTTCGGTCACGCGGCTGCAGTCGCCCGCATCCCCTTGAACGAGTATCTCCAGAACGGCGACAAGTTGGCGCAAGGGCAACTCGCCGCACTTGAGCGTTACGGTTACGATGCTGTCTTTGGGTTTCTCGACGCCAACGTCGAGACCGAAGCCGTGGGTTCGACTCTTTACTACACTCCTTCTCACTATCCGGTAGTAGAAAAGCACATTTTCACAGCTAAAACAGATCCTGCCAGTTTCGCGGTCCCAGACCCGCTATCAGCGGGCCGCATGCCGGAAGTGCTTCGTGCTCTGCGCATTCTCAAGAACGAGGTCGGTTCCCGGACGCTGGTTGTCGGATGCGTCCTCGGTCCGTTCTCTCTTGTCACTCAGTTGCTTGGCATGGAACAGGCACTCTATCTGGTGCAGGACGACCCCGCACGTCTGGCCTCCTTTATGGATTTCGCTACCGATACGGCTATTTGTTTCGGTCAGGCCCAGATAGATTCGGGAGCTCATCTCCCCCTGGTTTTCGAACCAGCAGCTTCTTTGTCAGTTGTTCCGCCATCGTTCTTTGAGAAGTACGATTTCCCGCGACTGCGGCGCATCTTCGATGCGTTTTCGTGCGCGGGAGCAGTCGCCAACTGGCTGCATATTGCTGGCCCTATCATCCCGATCATGCCGTCTTTCCCGTGTATGGGGGTTCATATCGCCCATTTCGACTACTGCGTTCCTCCGCTAGAGGCGATCAAGCAACTCCCCACGACCTGTCTGGACGGTAATATTAAATCGCTAACCTTTCTGCATTCGAGCTCCGCGGAGATAGAAGCGGAGGCGGCGGCCCTCCTTGACGTTTTCAGCGAGCGAGGGGGCTACATATTGTCGTCAGGTTGCGAGATTCCGCCCGAGAGTCCGGCCGAGAACATCGCTGCTCTAGTGCGTGCGGCAGTACGGAAAGCGAGCTAACGCGTGGATTGGCTTACAGTAGTCAGCGATGGAACTGAACGCAGGATTCCGATTACGCCTGGGCTTTCTGTTCGGGATATGCTCGTCAAGGCGCGTCTTCCGGTTCGTTCCGCCTGCCGGGGCAATGGAGCATGCGGGCTATGCCTCGTTCAGGTTGAGGCTGGCCTGGTGAATGAGCGCACCAGGAGCGAACGGCTGGTTTTGTCGCCCGAGCAGCGGGAATTGAATATCAGACTGGCCTGCCAGTTGCTGCCAGAAGGCGATCTGCGCGTGCGGAT
>DAOTAI010000046.1:0-18305 GCA_035593865.1 Acidobacteriota bacterium | reverse complement strand
ACAACTGGCCGTTAGCGAGGTTGTACTCGAGCAGGCACGAAACTCCCTGAAAGCGGCGGAATTTCGAGTGGCCCAGAACCGTGCCATTCTGGCTCGCACCGAGGACCTGCTTTCCAAGACAGTCATTCGATCCCCGCTGGCCGGCGTGATCACCAAGCTGAATGTTGAAAAGGGTGAACGAGCGGTACCCGGTACCTTGAACAACCCCCTGGCGACTTTGATGGAGATCGCCGACCTCTCGGTCATCGAGGCGGAAGTCGAGGTGGATGAGACAGATATCGTGAACGTCGCGGTGGGGCAGGATGCCGAGGTCAAGGTCGATGCTTTACGCGACCACATCCTGAAAGGCAAAGTGACCGAGGTTGGGAATTCGGCGATTCAGACAACCACGCAAGAAGAGGCGAAGGATTTCAAAGTGGTGATTCAGATAGAAGACCCGCCCGCGACGTTGCGGCCGGGACTAAGCTGCGTCGCCGACATAACGACTGCCATTCGCGAGAACGTGCTGACCATCCCGATACAGGCCCTTACCATTCGAGAATTCGAAGTGGATGAAAACGGGAAGATGATAAAACCCACGCCCGAACAGAAGGGTAAGGGCAAGGTCGTGAAGGCTGCCGACAAGGAGTCGAAGCCCAAAAAGGCGCTGGAGAAGAAAGAGTTTCAGGGCGTTTTCGTAGTAAGGAATAACAGGGCCGAATTCGTGGAGGTTAAAACCGGTGTCAGCGGCGATACCGACATCGAAGTTTTGTCGGGCCTGGAACCGGGGCTTGAGATCGTGACCGGGACTTTCAAGACGCTTCGAACGCTTAAGGATGGCGACTTGGTGAAGAAGGAGAACGGGAGGAAAGGTTAGAAGGATGTCAGAACCACTTATACGCACCGTTAATCTCTGGAAGACGTACGATATGGGCGCCGAGAAGGTGCATGCTCTGCGGGGTGTCAGTTTCGACATCATGCGTGGAGAATATCTCGCCATCATTGGTCCCTCCGGTTCCGGAAAATCGACTCTTATGAACCTTATTGGCTGCCTCGATACTCCGTCCCAAGGCGAGTATATGCTTAACGGCAGGATGGTCAGCCAAATGGAGGATGATGAATTAGCCCGGATTCGCAACCAGGAAATCGGGTTTGTGTTCCAGACCTTCAACCTGCTCGCTCGGGCCTCAGCTTTACACAACGTCGAGTTGCCGTTGATTTACGCCGGTGTTCCGGCAAACGAACGGAAGGCACGGGCAAAGGCAGCTCTGGAGGCGGTCGAACTGGGCAACCGAATGCATCATAGGCCGAATGAGCTGTCCGGCGGCCAGCGCCAGCGGGTGGCTATTGCCCGCGCCCTGGTGAACAACCCGTCAATTATTCTGGCCGATGAGCCGACCGGAAACCTTGACACGAGAACTGGGAACGAGATCATGGCCCTGTTTCAAAAGCTCCACGAGAGCGGAAATACAATCATCCTGGTCACTCACGAACCCGACATCGCAGCGCATGCCAATCGGGTGATTGCACTGCGCGACGGGCAGATTGAGCGCGACGAGGTGACCAAGAAAGAAACCGGGCAGGCTGCGGGTGTCGCTTGATCGATAGTCTGGCTCGAGTGGGGGCGAATCCCGAAACAGTATCGCGACTGTTCTCCGAGATGGAACGGGCCGGCGTTCGCCGAGCCGTTCTCTTCCCCGAGGATCTTGATGTTCCTATCGAACGTCTCACCGAGGCACGGGGAAAGTACCCTGGTCGGTTTGCTGTAGCCGCGGCGGTAGATCCCCTCGCGCCCACGGCTGCTGCTCTGGTGGAAGAGTTTCGACTCCGGCGCGGTGCGGCCGGTATCGAATTGCGTTCCCCGGAGAGCTGCCGACGCTGGCTCAACGCACCTGAAGTGATGCCCCTCTGGGAGAAACTTGAAGAGCTGGGTGTTCCGACGACTCTTTGCATCGCCTCTCAGGATTACAACCAGTTTTCGGATGTCGTGACCACCTTCCCGTCATTGCGAGTCATTCTGCAGGACCTAGGTTCCGGGCCCGGCACGCTGTTGTCTCAGTACGTTCCGATTCTGCTCGAGTACGCTCGGTATCCGCAGGTTCATGTCGGAATTTCCCGACTCTTTCGGATTTCGTCTGCCCCGTATCCGCATCGCGACGTGTGGCCGGTCCTTGAAGAGGTTTACCGGGCTTTTGGCGCCCGTCGCCTGGTATGGGGATCCGCTTATCCAGAGGTGCTCGCTGTTTCAGACTACTCAAGTTCTGTGCGGCTGCTCGAAGAACTCCCGTTTGTGGCTGCCGGAGACCTCGAACGAATCCGCGAAACTAACGCCGCCCGCCTCTGGTTCGAGTCTCCCTTGTAGGTCGCGTTGATTGCGCCTTTCCTTTTGAGCCGTAATAGAGGATCAGGTTCGAACTGGGACCAGCCGATCCGGCTTGGAAATTTCACCGTTTCACCTGCCGGAAGTTCGCCATTTTCACTTTTAGCTATCCTGTCCCACTCTGGTATGATGAACGAGCAGGGGGGTTCGAAACTTCCCGCCCTCGATCGCATCCCGGGATCGAGAGTAGGAACGAGATTTTTGGAAGGTGATTTGCTGATGTTGAATGAGCAGTTAAAGGGTTACAGGAAAAAGGTGGAGGCCGCCATCAACCGGGCTCTAACCGAATCACCCGAGATCAATTCTGCGATCCAGAAGATCCGCGACGAAGGTTATGACGTATTCTTGATTGTTGAAGCTACGATCGGATTCAACCGCAAGGAAGACGCAGTGTCAAAATCAGAATCTGCCCACCTCGAACTGACCGACCAAGACGAGAAATTTCTGAGAGCCCTGAAAATAAACCCTCGATAGTCTCTCCCTAAGTGATCTCCAGAAACGTGCTCCCCGCCTCAAGTACCGAGCCGATCTGGTATACGGCTATGTCTTCGCGCTCCAGCTTCAGTCGCAGCCGTTCGGCGCTCGATAATGGGAGCGCGATAAGCAGTCCGCCTGAGGTTTGAGGATCGAGAAGGACTCGTTGCCAGAGCAGGGGCGTCTGGTTCCAACCCACCTTTTCTCCGAGCATGCGGCGGTTGGCCTCCTGTCCGCCCGGGAATAAGCCGGCCTCAGCGAGGGGCCAGATTCCTTCAATAAGCGGTACCCGCTCGTATTCAATGCGTATCGTAACCCCACTGGCTACGGCCATTTCGTAAGCATGACCGAGGAGCCCGTAGCCGGTGACGTCGGTAACAGCGTGAACTTCGAAGTCGCGCAAGGCCTCGCTGACTGCGCGGTTGAGCTCGAGCATCCAACGTACCCCTGCTTTGATCACGGCTGGCGGCGCCAGATCGCGCTTGATCGCCGTGGATATCAGTCCGGTACCCAGCGGTTTGGTGAGAAGAAGGACATCTCCCGGCTGGGCGTCCCGGTTCCGGTAGATCCGGTCCGGGGAGGTGGTTCCGGTAACGGCGTAGCCGAACTTCAGCTCGGGATCCTGAACGGAGTGGCCACCGATGATTGAGACTTCAGCTTCGCGCATCTTGGCGGCGCCGCCTTTTAGAATCAACTGGAGCACGTCTTCCCCCAGCTTTCCCTTGGGAAAGCCGAGGATAGCCAGAGAGAAGACAGGGGTCGCCCCCATGGCATAAATATCACTGAGCGCGTTAGCAGCGGCAATTTGACCAAACACGAACGGATCGTCTACCACCGGGGTAAAGAAATCGACCGTCTGAACCAGGGCGGTTCGCTCGTCAAGCAGATACACTCCGGCGTCGTCGGCTGTTTCATAGCCAACCAGGACGTTCGGGTGACGATAGGTCTCAATTCCGGGCAAAACGTGAAGCAGCACCTCCGGTGCCAGCTTGGACGCTCAACCCGCGGAAGAGACCATGGCCGTAAGACGACAGCGTTCCTGTTCGGTCATTCCGCACATTATCGCATGAATCCACGATTGTATAATTGCCTGATGCTGTACCGTTACGACGTGGTTGTAGTGGGCGGAGGGCATGCGGGTTGCGAGGCGGCCGCGGCGGCCGCGCGCCTGGGTGCTCGGACGGCTCTGCTGACCCTGAACCGCGCCATGATTGCCCAGATGTCATGCAATCCCTCGATCGGCGGAATTGCCAAGGGACATCTGGTGCGTGAAATCGATGCGCTTGGCGGCCTGATGGGCGAAGCGGCGGATCGCACCGGCATCCAGTTCCGCCTTTTGAACCGGAGCCGGGGGCCTGCCGTGCGCGCTCCCCGGGCTCAGAGCGATAAGAAGAAGTATCGCGCCGAAGTCCAGCGGCTCTTGAGCGAAATCAAGAACCTGGAAGTCTTAGAGGGGGAGGCGGCGCGGCTGATCTGGCAAAATCGCCGGCTGGAGGGACTGCACACTGCTGACGGTGGCCGGCTCGGCTGCGGCGCCTTGGTCCTGACGACTGGAACGTTCCTGAATGGACTTTGCCATGTAGGGGAGCACAAGTTTCGAGCCGGTCGGTCCGGCGAGAAAGCGTCGATTGCCATGGCTGAGTGCGTCCGGGAACTGGGGCTGGCCGTGGGCCGCTTGAAAACCGGAACTCCGGCTCGTCTGGACCGGGAAACGATCGATTTCTCGCACTTTGTCCCCCAGGATGGCGACGAGACGCCGGTTTTTTTCTCCTTTCGCACGGAGGAGCTCACGCTGCCGCAGGTTCCGTGCTGGATTGGCGCGACAAACGGGGAGGTGCATCGCCTGATTCGGGACAATCTCCATCGAAGTCCGCTTTATGGAGGCGAAATCGTGGGTATCGGGCCCCGTTACTGCCCGTCGATCGAAGATAAGGTAGTGAAATTTCCCGACCGTTCCTCCCACCAGATTTTCCTCGAGCCGGAAGGACTCGACACGAACGTGATCTACCTGAACGGGCTTTCGACCAGCCTGCCGCTTGACATCCAGCGAGGGATGCTGGAGCGGATTCCAGGGCTGGAGAAGGCGCGGATACTGCGCCCCGGATACGCCGTCGAGTATGATTTCGTCGATCCCTCTCAGCTCTACTCGACTCTGGAGACCAAGTGTCTGCAGGGTCTGTTTCTCGCCGGGCAGATCAACGGGACCACTGGCTACGAGGAGGCGGCGGCCCAGGGCCTGATCGCCGGGATAAATGCGGCCTTGCGCGCCGCTGGCTCGACTCCCTTTACGCTGGGCCGCACCGACGGCTACCTGGGCATACTGGTTGACGACCTGATAACGCGAGGAGTGGACGAGCCTTATCGCATGTTCACCTCGCGGGCGGAGTACCGGCTGCTGTTTCGGATTGACAACGCTGACCGGCGGCTGATGCCCTACGCGCGGCGCCTGGGGTTGGTTGCCGAGAAGGTCTACGCTCAATTCGAGGGGAAATGGCAGCGTATCGACCAAAGCCTGGAACTGCTTCGGCGCACGCATCTGTCCGAGGAGATGGTCCGTGCCGGTCTGTTTCGGATTCCGCCAGCCGCCAGGCCTGGCGATTCCCTGGAAGAGATCGTGCGTATGCCCGAATGCCGAATCGAGGATGTGGAGGCCTTCCTCAAGAGCCGAGGCATGAAACTGACCGCCGAGGAACTGACCGTGGTTGAGACGGAGATTAAATACCAGGGTTATATCGCGCAGCAGCTTCGCGAGGTGGAGAAAGTGAAGGCCTCCGAAGGTCGGCGTTTGCCGCCTGACCTCGACTACCACACTATTCCTGGACTGTCTCGTGAAGTGGCAAGCAAACTGAGCCGGGCGCGCCCGGAAAGCCTGCGGCAGGCGGCTCAAATCCCCGGTATCACGCCTGCGGCGCTGGCGATTCTGCAGGTCTTCGCAGGGCGCCGGTTGGCAGTCGAGGAGGAAGCGGGTTGACGAACCGGGATGAAGGCGTGCTGGTTCGGCTGGAGAGGGCTTTTGGGCTGACACTCACGGCCGAGCAGAGACATCAGGTACGGATATACGTCGAGGAGCTGCGCCGCTGGAACCGTCGGATTAATCTCACTGCTATCGATCGAGTCGACGAGCATCTCCGGCTGAACTTTTTCGAAGCCTTCTGGGCCGCTCGAGAATTCGTTGGGACGGACGTCCGCCTGGCGGATGTGGGGGCGGGCGCCGGCTTTCCCGGACTGGCGATGAAGATTTACCGGCCTGAACTGCCCGTTACGCTGCTCGAACCTAACTACAAAAAAGCGATCTTTCTGAAGGAAATGGCCCGGCAGCTGGAACTTGGGGTGAGCGTTTTGGCCGTTCGCGGGGAAGAGTTCGACGACTGGAATGAAGTGAACCTGGCCTGTTTCCGCGCACTGCGACCGAGTGCGGAACTGCTGGACCGGCTGGCTTCAAGAGGTGTTGACTTGCTGCTCTTCGAAGGCCGGCAGGGAGTGAGGAACAGCCGTTTCCGGCTGGTCCGGGAAGCGAAGGTCCCTCTGTCCGAGCACCGGCAGATCAGGCTGCTGACTGCTGTCTAGTTCGTGGATGTTTCACGTGAAACATATCCGTCGGCGGGGTTCTCCCTACCCCGCCGAACCGCCCCCAGCGCCTCAACGCGCGATTTCTCGGAAGTCTTCGATCCTATAAAGTGCCACCGGGCTCTACAGGCACCGCCGTTCCGATTACGTCGCGAAAACCCGGCACGCCACCACCATGCTTTCGATTCCACGCGGGGACACGAACTGCTGAGCTGCCCGGTGGTTCTGGCCCGCTTCGTAAGGAACCACACCGACTCCCATCCGTTTCACGTGAAACATTCACTCCCCTGTGCTATCCTTCTCCTTCATGCCCCGGGTCATTGCCATCGCAAACCAGAAAGGCGGAGTCGGGAAGACCACCACCGCCATTAACTTGGCCGCGGCGCTTGCCAGTGCCGACCTCCAGATCCTGCTGATCGATCTCGATCCACAGGGTAATACCACTTCTGGACTCGGCGTCGACAAGGGCGCGCTCTCCTCCTCGGTCTATCAGGTTCTGACCGGTGAGCTCGAGCCCCAAGCCGTCATCCTCCCGACCGAGCTCGACGGCCTTGCCCTTTTACCGGCCAATCACGACCTGATCGGCGCCACCGTGGAATTGGTCGACGTCCCCGATCGGGAGACGCTCCTGCGCCGGGTTTTGCAGCCCCTCGCTGAACACTACGACTTTATCCTGGTGGACTGCCCTCCTTCGCTCGGTCTCCTCACGGTTAATGCCCTGGTGGCCGCCGACTCGATCCTTATTCCCGTGCAATGCGAATACTTCGCCCTGGAGGGGCTTTCCGACCTGTTCGGAACATTGGCGCGCGTGCGCGAGACTTTCAATCCCGGCCTCGAGGTTGAGGGGGTGCTGATAACCATGTACGACGAACGCCTCAACCTTTCCGCCCAGATCCGCGAAAACGTACAAAATCACCTCGGACCGCAGCTGCTTCAAACCGTCATCCCCCGCAACGTGCGCCTGGCTGAATGCCCGAGTTTCGGCAAGCCGATCTTCCTTTACGACGCCCGTTGTCGCGGCGCTGACAGCTATGTTCAATTGGCTCGTGAAATCCTGACTAAGAACACCG
Source organism: Acidobacteriota bacterium (assembly GCA_035593865.1). Classification (GTDB taxonomy): domain Bacteria; phylum Acidobacteriota; class UBA6911; order RPQK01; family RPQK01; genus RPQK01. The sequence goes on along the minus strand of DAOTAI010000046.1, from coordinate 10,835 downwards.
GCGGGCTGCGCCGGAATTCTCCTTCGGAGTTGACTTCATGAAACGACAGGCTCTCGGTAAAGGCTTGGACGCGCTGCTCCCCAAGTCTCGCCCTGCTGGTTCCGCCCTCGTTGAGCTCGAGCTCGACCAGATTCGTCGCAACCCTTTCCAGCCTCGGGCCCATTTCGACTCGGAGAAACTCCAGGAACTGGCCGCTTCCATCCGCGAAAACGGGATCCTTCAGCCCATTATCGTCCGTCGAACCAGCGACGGATATGAACTGGTCGCCGGCGAGCGCCGTTGGCGCGCCGCACAGCTTGCCGGCCTTCCCCGCATTCCCGCTATCGTCCAGGATGTCTCCGATGAGAAGCTACTCGAACGCGCCCTCGTTGAGAACATCCAGCGCGATGACCTCAACCCCCTCGAAGAGGCCAACGCCTACCAACTTCTTATCGATCAGTTCAACCTCACCCAGGAAGAACTGGCCCGCCGCGTCGGCAAGAGCCGTACCGCCGTGACCAATACCCTCCGCCTCCTGCGTCTCCCTCCCCCCGTTCAGCAGGGACTCGCCGCCGGCGAGATCAGCATGGGCCACGCCCGAGCGCTCTTACCCCTTTCCAAGTCCCAGCAACTCGCGCTTTGCGCCGAGATCGTCAAGCGCGGCCTCTCCGTCCGCCAGGTCGAAAAACAGGTCCAGCGCCTCATCCAGCCCGCCCCCCCCACGGCCCGCACCCTTGATCCTAATACCGCCGCCGCCGCCCGACGGCTCGAACAACGCTGGAAAACACGCGTTGACATCGTACGCTCCGGCCAGGCCGGCCGCATCGTTTTTCATTTCTCCTCCGAAGAAGAGCTCGAACGTCTCTATGCAGAATTGATGGGCGAGTGACCCGGGCGGACATCAAAGGCCAGACCGGAAAACCTTCCCGCAGATCTCCCCCTGGAATCACACATTCGGTCCGGTTTCCTCCGCCCCCGGGCCCAATACCATTCACCCTCTTGCCAGAAGCGCTTCCGTTTCGGCCGGGATAGCGCTGGCGTCGACGGTTGATGCTTTTCTGTTTGACTCGCACCTCCGGTCTTCAGACAAAACACTCAGGTAATCATGCTCCGGGGAAGGGCCAGCGGATTCCGTACGAACACAGGTCCGGCGCACATCCTGGAGCAGGCCGGGAGAGCACCGCGGTTGACTGCGGCGCTGTTCAGCGATGTATCGAAGTTCTGGTGGTTCAATGATTCGAGTTTTGTGCGAATTGTATCGAAACCCGTGCTCTCCTGCCCGGCGCTGGAAGGCGAGGCGAGGGCAGCCGGAGCGGTTGAGTCGTGGCGCGGGCTTTCGATTTCCACGCGAAACCGGGAGGAGGGCGTCACGCAGGAACTGTTCGCGTAGTTCAATATGCTGACCCTCGATCGACTCTTAACCCAATCATCTCGAAGGGGCACTGGGCCGCACTTTCGCTCCCCCGGCGAGCCGATCGCCGCGCAGGCATCCCAACCAGATGGACATAAACCGGCAACAATCTCGACCAAGCCACGGTAGCTGCGAAAAGCAGGTTTCCTCGGGTGAATCTCCTTGCCCCGCGTCCTTTACTTTCCAATGCAGAATGTGCTGAAGATCGCTTCCAGAATCTCCTCGACGCCAGCCTCGCCGGTTACCTGCCCTATCGCTTCTAGCCCCTTGCGCAAATCATAAAGGGCAAACTCTTCGCTGAGCCCCCGCCGGTACGCCTCAACCCCCTTCTCGACATGTTGCCTCGCCGCGAGAAGACACTGCTGCTGACGTAAATTACTTACAATCGGGCCGTCCCACTCCCCGGAGCGGTCCCGGCTTAGCAACCCGGCCAGAGTCTCCAGCAAATCCTCGATCTGTGTGCCCAAAAGAGCCGACACATATGTCACAGCCCTGGCCGACCTTCTTACCTCGTCCGGTATTTGCGCCACCTGGGCAAGATCCGCCTTGTTCACCACCGCTACGAAAGGCAGTCCCCGTACCGCTTCCCAGACGCCCCACTCCTCTTTCCCAAAAGGCTTTGAGCCATCGACAACGAGGCAAACCACATTCGAACTCTTCAGGTACTCGTAGGACTTCTCTATCCCGGCTCTCTCCAGCCGATCTCCCCCGGGCCGAATTCCTGCCGTGTCGATCAGATGCGCAGGTATACCTCCGACGTCTATAGTCTCCTTGAGTGCATCCCGCGTGGTGCCGGGAATCTCCGTTACAATCGCCCGGTCTTCCCGCAGTAACGCGTTGAACAGACTAGACTTCCCGGCATTCGGCGGTCCCACGATGACAATCTGCGCCCCTTCCTGAACCAGCCGCCCATAGCCAAATCCTCGCTCCAGCCCCTTCAATCTCTGGACAACCGACTCAAGTGCCCCTTCGAGCGTCTCCCGGCCCTCCGGCGTTACATCCTCTTCAACAAACTCTACCGCGGTCTCCAACTGCGATATGATTCGGACAAGCTCGTTTCGCACCGGCCTCAACACTCGAGACAAAGCGCCTTCCAGCTGCTCCCGGGCCAGCCGCGCTTGGTACTCTGTCCGACTGTCGATCAGATCGCGCACGGCTTCCGCCTGGGACAGGTCGAGCTTACCGTTCAAGAAGGCACGCAAGGTGAACTCTCCGGGAGTCGCCAGCCGCATACCGCGACCCATCAGCTCGCGTACTATGGCCGCGGTGACAGGGACACTTCCATGGCAGGAAATCTCGACCACGTGCTGCCCCGTGTAGGACGCAGGTTCCGGGAAAAACGTGACTAGAACACGATCAATCACCTGACCCGATCGATCGGCGAAATGGGCCAGAAGCACCTGCCGCGGTTTCGCCGCAAGTCCGATATCCCGGGTCAGACATCCGGAAACTATGCTCGGGGCCAAAGGACCACTCGATCGCACCACCGCGATCCCGCCTCGCCCAGGCGGAGTCGAAACCGCTACGATCGTGTCGGTAGGATCATGCACGGAACTTGACCATTGACGATTGTGACGCTTCGCACCAAAGCTTATCTACCGCCAATCATCAATTTGATTCATCTATTGACCGGGCAGAATGACGACATGACGGCGCAAGCCGGCTCCCGAGCTCTCGGTACGGACGTCGGCTTCTTCAGCCAGGGCCAGGTGGATGATCCGACGCTCCGCCGACGGCATGGGTTGAAGAGACAAAGGCGTGCCGGTCGTCCGAACCCTTTCCGCTGCCTTGCGCGCCAGCAGCTGCAACTCCAGAATCCGCGTCGACCGATACCCGTTGCAATCCAGCCTCACCTTCGGCTGGTTCGCGCCCCGCCGATGTAAGGCTTGATTCACCACATGTTCCAACGCGTACAGGACTCGCCCGTTATTCGCCAGCACCAACCCTCCGTCCGCCCCATGTAACTCGAGCGTGACTCCTTCGTCACCTGCCTGCGCCTCTTTCACATGTAGGTTCAACCGGGCGGCACCCATCAGGCCTTCAAGAAAACTGACTGCGAAATCCCCTGTTTCCTCTCTGCTGATCTCTTTCATCGTCCCTTCATCACCGCTTCTTCGCGCTCGAAACAGCCGGCTTCACTGTTTCAGGGCTCCATTTCTGGAGCGCGAGCTGGAACATCATACCAAACACATTGCTGAATAGAAAATAAACAGCCAGCCCGCTCGAGATGCTTAAAAAGAAGAAGGTAAACATGATCGGAAGCAGCATCATCATGCGCCGCTGAGTTGGATCACCTCCTGGCGACGGCGTCATCACCTGCTGGATCAGCATGGTTACCCCCATGACTATGGGAGTGATGTAGTACGGATCCGGCTTGGACAGGTCCCTAATCCACCAGATGAACGGTGCGCCGCGTAATTCGAAAGAGGAATAGAGCATTCGATAGAAGGCAAATAAGAATGGCATCTGGAACAAAAGCGGCAAACATCCTCCCAGAGGGTTGACGCCGTGCTCCTTGTAAAGCGCCATCATTTCCGCGTTCATCTGCTGGCGACGCGGGTCCTCCCGTTTCATCCGCTTGTACCGATCCTGTATCGACCGCACTTTCGGCTGCAGCTCCGCCATTTTCTTCATCGACACCATCTGCTTGTATCGCACCGGGAACAACGCCAGGTTGATGATAAATGTCAGAATAATGATGGCCCAGCCGTAATTGCCGACATATTTATAGATCAGTTTAAGCAAGAACAGAAGCGGTTTAACCAGCCATGCGAACCAGCCATAATCAATCAGCCGACCCAGGCCCGGCTCCACGGCTTCCAACACTTCATAGTCCTTGGGTCCCAGGAAAGACCGGAACTTCGTATCCCTGCGGAGTCCCACCTGGGCACTGAGAAGCGCAACCCGGTTTTCTTCGCCTGCCTCGTCCTTCCGGATCCAGTCACTCTTTTTGATCAGGATCCCCTGCACCCCGGCCGGATCCAGAATCATATAGGTGAAGTACTGGCTGTCCATTGCCACCCAGCGAGCAGGAACTTCCACCCTCTGAGGCCCTTCATCCAGATCCCCAACCTTATAGGCCTCAACCGATCCGCCGTACTCGAAAACGACGCGCTCTAAACCGAAGTCCCCGTAGGTACTGTGCCCTTCCGCCCCGATTCCCGGGCCGAGAAAAATCGAATAAGGGATCGCCTTTCCCGCGGCGCGGATCCGTACCTCCATATCCACCGCATACCCCGACGCAGGCACATGAACTTTTCTTACAACCTCGACACCGCTGCCTCTGAAGGAGAAGGTTACGTCGGCCGGGGCCCGGATGCGCCCACTTTTTCCTCCGGTATCCACGCTGTACAAGGCATTGTTAACGATCCTGTCAAGATCCTCGTCCTCGAGACGCAGCTGATAGGGCCGAGGAAGCGTTGCCGGCAGCGTCTGCGGAATCAGTTCCAGCGGCTCCGCCTGGTCTCCGCCCGACCGCAGGTTTTTCAGCAGCGCGCTCTCCAGCACCGCGCCACGGTTGTTCCATCTCAGCACAAGGTCCTGATTTTCGATCTCAATTACCTGGGGCGCCGCCGCTGTCGGCGAAAGATTCGCTTCCTTCGCCTCCACGGGGATCGGCGCTTCCCTCTCGGCAGGAGATTCGACTCGCGGAGCTTTTTGCTCTGACTGAGCTGGTGCCTTGACCGGCGCAGGCGGTGGCGGCATGAATCGCTGCAAGAAAGAAGGGACAACCATCAGAATGGCCAGTGACAGGACAAGGACGAGGAATATCCTCTTCTCCATGTCAAACGAGTTGGGATCCTGGTCGTTCATTGATTTATTCGTTGTATGCCTGTGGGCAAGATTTTGAAAAGGCAGAAGAATCCCCTGCCTGTCATGGAACTGGGTCGAATCCGCCGGGATGCCAAGGATGACAACGCGAGAGGCGCCTCAACCCTAGCCACACTCCCTTGGCCAAGCCGAACTTCGCAACCGCCTGGCACATATATTCCGAGCAAGTGGGATGGAACCGACAGGCCCTCGGTAGAAAAGGAGAGATCACCTTTTGATAAACCCGGATCAATGCGATGATCAGAGTCGTCACGGCGTCCCCTGCAACTGCCTCGCCCTCTCCAAGCGGCCCAAAGCATCCCTGAAGTCCGTCCGCAACTTCTCAAAGGCCGCGCGCGCAGCCGATTTTCTTACGTTCAGGACCAAGTCGAAAGTCGCTTCCGATTGGGGCTTGTTATTCCTGAAAATCTCTCGAAGCCGGCGTTTTATTCTGTTCCTGACGACCGCCTTTCCAATTTTCCGCGAAACTGTGATGCCGAGCCGGTGACAGCCGCAGTCGTTTTCGAGAGCGTACAGAACAAAGTGCGGACACTGTATCTTGGCCCCGTTCGCATAAACCTCCAAGTATTGCCGGCGTTTATGCAGGCGTTCCCGCGCCGTGAAACTCCGTTCCCTATCCACTCACCGTCAACCTTTTTCTCCCCTTAGCGCGTCTGCGTTTGAGTATCAGGCGCCCTGACCGGGTGCTCATGCGCTCCCGAAAACCATGCGTCTTCCTTCGGTGCCGGTTGTTCGGCTGATAAGTCCTCTTCATAAGTTCTTCTCGCCTCTCGAAAAGTGTTGATACTATCAGGTTTCCCGGACCCGATCAACCGCTCCGGCTAACCTCTTTCGTCCGAAGAGCTTGCAACCTTCCCAGGACCAGCGCTGCTTCCCCTTGCCGGTTCCTCCCCGCTAGAACCGACCGGTCGATAGCCCCGCCTTTCCTTGGCGGCCTCGATTCGTTCCCGGTTATCCTCGTATGTGAAATCCGGCCGCGCCCCAAAATCGCCCCCGGGGTACCCGGGACATCTATACACCGGATGCGCCTCGGTCCTCAGATGCGCGAGCATCTGGTGGGCCAGCCGAGTCGCCCTCTCGGTTCGCAACATATCCACGCTAACCGGGCCAACTACGATCCGCTCTCCCTCCCCCGGACTCGCTTGAGAAACGATCCGTCCGTCATAGTCCACAATCATGCTTCCCCCCGGCCAAGAAAAGGGCGGATACTTTTCCAGAGAGGCAGCCTGGTTGGCAGCCACCACGTAGCACACATTTTCCAATGCCCGGCAGCGGTTGACCACCGTCCACCAGTCGGTCGGCGCCGTCGCGCCAAAAGGATCCATGTAGGCAGAGACTCGCAGCAGAACCTCCGCCCCGTTGGCGGTTAATTGCCGCAGCGTTTCCGGAAAGAGCCAGTCATAACATATGGCGGCGCCAAGTCGGCCGATGGGTGTGTCCGCCACAGGAAACAACTCCTCCTCGTAACCCGCGATGTCGTGTGGGCTGGTGCTGACCTCCCAGGGAATCCAGGGATAGACCTTCCGGTACCGGTACAGGATACCTTCCGGGCCAATCAGACAGGTGGTGTTGAACAATGCGTTCGGATATTTGCGGTCGATTTCCAACATCGTGCCCGTCTGAATATAAACCCCGTACTCCCGCGCCTTCTCGCAAAGCGCTTCGGTATGTTCGTTGGGGATTTCTATACCCAGCTTCTCCCTGAGTTCCCTCAGAGTCTTGTAAACCGGGGCGGCGTGCGCAAACTCCGGGAAGACGAGCAGACGAACCGGCAAGAACGGCGAGTAACCAACGATCGCCTGATCAATCAGGTGACAAATTCGCGCGGTGTTCTTCTTCATTTCTGCGCGATTCACCGGATTCGGCATGTTGGTTTGTATCGCTGCGGCGTAGTACTTCAGCTGGCTGTTCATACAGGGCATGAGACACAAATAGTTAATACTGAGGGACAGTTTCCCATCCGCCTTAATCAGTTCCAGATTCCCGGGACTCTTCTTGAACACCTGGGGCAGGTCTCCCGACCGACCAAATGGTTCTCCAAAATCCGATAGCCCTCTCTCGCGACCAGCAGCGTCCCGCACTGTGGGCAGAAAGTGCTCTCGTACTCCCCGACCGCCCCTGTCAGGTTCCCTGCGTAAACGAAGTTCAGCCCGGCTTCCTTGCCAATTTCCACCGCCTTCAACAGCTGGCGTGCCTGCGTCCAAGACCTGTCCCTCATCTTGTAGTCGGGATGAAAAGCCGTTACATGCCAGGGAATATCCTTGGAGACGGAGGCGATGAAAGAGGCCGCCTCCCTTAACTCCTCCTCGGAGTCGTTAAAGCCAGGCACCACCAGTGTCACTACTTCCAGCCAAACACCGAGTTGGTGGAGCCGGCGAATCGTATCCAGAACAACTGAGAGCCGTCCTCCCAGCTGTCGATAGTTCTTGTCGCGCATCGACTTCAGATCGACTTTATAGCAATCCAGCCACGGCTGAAGGTAATTAAGAGCCTCTTCTGTCGCATTACCGTTCGAGACGAACGAAGTCCGAAGACCATGTTCCTTCGCCCTCCGAAAAACCTCGACGGCCCATTCGGCGGTAATAAGGGGCTCATTGTACGAGCTGGTTACCATACTGGCTGAGTACCTCAGCGCCATGCTCACCAGTTCAGCCGAACCTACCTCGCGAAACGATCCCAGCGCCTCAGCGTCTCTCAAGGCCTGAGATGTGTTCCAGTTCTGGCAATAACCGCAATGGTAATCGCACCCCAGCATCCCAAACGTCAGCGCCGTCGAGCCTGGAGTCACGTGAAAGAAAGGCTTTTTCTCAATCGGGTCGCATTGCAGTGCCGCGACATAACCGTGCGGAACTCGCAACTCCCCGCCAACGTTGAACCGAACTTTGCAGATGCCGCGCCTCCCCGCCGAAATCTTGCAGCGATGCCCGCAGGCGTAACACAGAAGCCGATCCCCCTCTATCGTCGCCCACAGTTCTCCGCGCTGAGTCCTTTCGTCAAGGGCAATTTCATACGAACTTGACATCATTTTCGACCAATTCTACTCCAGCTTTGCCATCCCATGCCGAGAAGCGGCCCGCCATCCGGCACGCACCCTGTGGGCGCTACCCCCTGACTCTTTTCACAGCCGTCTGCAGGATGAACACCATCACAAACCCGATTGCGGCAGTACCAAGCCCGGCCCTGATACCATACTGGTCAACCAGAAACCCGGCAACCCAGGGAAGCGTCATCCCTCCGACAAGGCCCATGCTAAAAAGGGCTCCGAAGACAGTTCCGGACAGACCCGGAAAGCGAGCAGCAGCAAAACCAAGGACACACGGGTAGATTGGGGAAATGAAGAAACCAGCCAGAACGGCCGCAAGACCGGAGATCACCGGGTGTGGATAGCTAACCAGCACTACCAGCCACACAACAGCGCCGCCGGCGCAAATCTGGACGAGCGTCGTCTCCCTGACCCAACGCAAGACACTCGGTGACACCATCCTTCCAAGGATCACAGAAGCCCAGAACGCCGCTAGATAATAAAGGCTGACCGACGGCACGAGCCCGACTTCTTGATCGAGGAACGTGGCAAGCCAGGCATTGGAATTCATTTCATTTCCAGATTGGAAAAAGAGCAGGACGCCCAGCAGAAGCACCAGCGGGCTGGTCAGCACGCGCGCCGCCTGCCCAATCGAGAACCCCGTACCCGCCAGTTTCCCCGGTGGGAAGCGAAGCAACAGAAAAACAATACCAGGCAGCAGGGCCATCGAACCTGTAAGCGTCAGGATGCTTTCAAGTGAGAGGAACCTCAGAAGCGAGCCGATAAAAAGCGGAATGAAACACGCGCCAAAGCCGAAAAACATTCCCAGGCGGTTTAGGGCCACCGATTGAGACTCCGGGTAAAGATCCGCAATGAAAGCATTGGTGCCCGAGTTTAGCCCTCCACCGCCCAATCCCAGCAAGAAACAGTAGAATGCGAGGATGCCATAGGTGTCGGCGTACGCGATACCGAACAGCGAGGCGGCACCCACCAGCGAGGAGGTCAGAAGCAGGACTTTGAAACCAAACCGGTCAAAAGCCGGGCCGCCCAGCAAGGTTACGAAAAGCGCTCCGCCATTCAGAAACATGAACAGACTGCCGGCCTCGGAGCCTTCCAAATCCATCCGGCTAAAGAGCGAAGGCAACAGCGCCCCCAGTATCGCGAGGTCAATGCCGAACACGAACATGCCGCCATAGCACGCCCAGGTAAGCGCAGATCGACTCGACACGGGTGCGGTCATGGCACCATCTCACTTGGAAGCGGCACAACGCTGCCGGTACAGGTTGAAAACCTCCTCGTTGTGGCTGGGCGCCACGCCGGCTACATTCGGTGATACAAAAGTCTGCAACCGGTGCCCCTTTTGACTTAGAAGGCGTCCTGTTTCCGCCACAAGCGCCATGCTGATCGCGATAACGGCGAAAGTCGACCCGGCCGCGACCTTTTCAAGCTGACCTATGTCAACCAGAGAATCTTCTGCGGGTACGCAATTGTCGATGACTACGTCGGCCACATCTTTAAGCGTCTTACCGCTGGAGTGTGTCGGCTGATTTGTCAGCTGATTAGCCAAACATGTTACAGCCACTACCCGACTGCTCTTTTCTCGGGCATATTGCGCTGCTTCAATAGGCGCCGCATTCAACCCTCCATGCGAGTACACCAGGAGTGAATCGTGAGCCGAAAAGCTCCAGTTGCGCAGAAAATTCCTGACGTATCCCTCCTGGCGCTCGAGCCAGAGTAGCTCTGGCGCCCCACCCGGTCCCACAACGTTGAACCACATTTAACGAGGATCCATCAGAGGTCGGAAGCCGATAAAACTCCCGTAGCGCGGGAAGACATCCAGGACCGGAATAACCGAGTGGCCGCTGCCAAACAAGTAAACCCATCCGCCTTTTTCAATACACTCTGCGAAGATCCGTCCGGCTTCGCTGATACGCTCCGCTTGGGAATCGCGGATTTTCTGAAGAAGACCGTCAACTGCGTCAAAGTAGTCTTGCGCGCTCATGTGTGCAACCTCGCTTCCGTCATGCCTCGGGCGACAGCGGCCGCCCCCAATATACCGGCATCCTCATTCAACTGGCTAACCTTCACTCTGACCTGGCTGACGGCGATCGGCTGACTCCAAAGTCGCAATTCCGCCAACGCGGAAGGCGACAGCAAGTCCCAGCAGGCGCTGACACCCCCGCCTATGACCAGGAGTTCTGGATTGAATGTGCTGACCAACATAGCCAGGACAACACCGATTGCTTCGCCAGCGGCCTCAAAAAGATCTATTGCAGGCCGGTTCCCCCGCCGAGCAAGTTCTGCCAGTTCGGGGAGAGCCGTGTCCTGGTGAAAAAGCTCGCGAGCTGCGTGCTCAATGGCCGGGCCGGCCGCGATGTCCTCAAAATGCATCCTCCGGCCTCGCACGCAAACTGGTATCCATCCAACTGCTCCGCCGATGTCGTTTGCACCACGAACGAGCTGGCCGCCGGAAAGGATGCCTGCCCCAATCCCAGTCCCGAGAATGAGAAACACGACGTCTCGCAACCCTCGGGCCGCGCCATAAAAAAGCTCCCCGAGAACAGCCGCATTACGATCGCTTTCGACTACTAC